>NZ_JBEOZT010000013.1:0-256451 GCF_040298265.1 Nonomuraea sp. NPDC001636 | reverse complement strand
GTCGACCGCACCAACCACCGCGCGAGCACCACCATCAACGTCCTCACCGAACACCAGTTGACAGCAGCCCAAAGCCCTTAACTTCCCGGCATTGCCACTAGCGCGCCGGCCCGCCGCTCGCGCGGTGGGCCGACGGCGTCGTGGTCACTGGCTCAGGCTCTCCAGCCAGGCCCGGTGCAGCCCGGCGAAGCGGCCCGAGGCGGCGATGAGCCGGTCGGGCGGCCCGTCCTCGACGACCTGGCCGGCCTCCATCACCAGCACCCGGTCGGCGATCTCCACGGTCGAGAGCCGGTGGGCGATGATCAGCGCGGTGCGGTCGGCGAGGATCGTGCGCAGCGCCCGCTGCACCAGCCGCTCGCTCGGCACGTCGAGGCTGGAGGTGGCCTCGTCGAGGATGAGCACCGCGGGGTCGGCGAGGAACGCCCTGGCGAACGCGATGAGCTGCCGCTGGCCCGCCGACATGCGCCCGCCGCGCTTGCCGACCTCGGTGTCGTAGCCGTCGGGCAGCCCGGCGACGAACTCGTGCGCGCCGATCGCCTTGGCCGCCTCGCGGACCTGCCGGTCGGTGGCGTCCGGCCGGCCGAACCTGATGTTGTCCGCGACCGTGCCGCTGAACAGGAAGTTCTCCTGCGTCACCATGACGACGGCCTGGCGCAGCGTCGTCTCGTCCAGGTCGCGCAGATCGACCCCGTCGAGCAGCACGCGGCCCGCGGTCGGGTCGTAGAAGCGGGAGATCAGCTTGGCCAGCGTCGTCTTGCCCGCGCCGGTCGCGCCGACCAGCGCCACGCTCTGCCCGCCGGGGATCGTCAGGTCGAGGCCGGGCAGGATCGGCATCTCCTCGACGTAGGCGAAGCGCACGTCCTCGAAGCGGACCATGCCGCGGGCCTGCTGGGGCAGCGGCTCGGGGCGGCGCGGCTCCGGCACGCCCGGCTCCTCCTCCAGCACGCCCGACAGCTTCTCCAGGGCCGCGCCCGCCGACTGCAGCGTGTTGTAGAACTGGCTGAGCTCCTGCATCGGCTCGTAGAACTGCCGCAGGTACAGCAGGAACGCGGCCAGCACGCCGACCGTGACCTCGCCCTGGATCGCCAGGTAGCCGCCGTAGAGCAGCACCCCGCCCACGGTCAGGTTGCCGATCAGCTTGATGCCGAACATGAACTCGGCGCCCAGGACCATGCTGCGCGCGTTGGCGTCCCGGTAGTCGTCGTTGAGCTGGGCGAAGATCTCCTGGTTGCGCGGCTCCCTGCGGAACGCCTGCACCGCGCGGATGCCGGTCATCGACTCCACGAAGTGCACGATCACCAGGGCGACCGTCTCCCGCGTCCGCCGGTAGACGATCACCGACTGGCGTCGGAACCAGCGCGTGAACAGCAGCAGCAGCGGCAGCGGGACCAGCGCCACCAGGCCGAGGTGCACGTCGAGGACGAGCAGCAGCGCGGCCGTGCCGAACATCGTCAGCACCGCCTTGACCAGCCCGTCGAAGCCCGACTGGAGCAGCTCGGAGATGGCCTCGATGTCGGAGGTCAGCCGGGAGATGACCCGGCCCGAGGTGTACTTCTCGTGGAAGCTCAGCGACAGCCGCTGGAAGTGGTCGAACACCCGCCTGCGCAGCTCCAGCAGCACGCTCTGGCCGATCTTCCCCGACAGGCGCAGGAACGCCTGCCGGGTGAGCGCCTGGGTGACGGCCGCGACCAGGATCACGCCGACCACGATCAGCAGGATCGACGGCCCCGACCCGCGGGTCATCGGCGGGATGCCGTCGTCGATCCCCACCTTGACCAGGTACGGGATCGCCAGCGCCGCGGCGTTCGAGACGACGATGATCGCGGTGAGCAGCGCGATGGCCTTGCGGTAGGGACGCAGGAGGTCGCCGAGCAGCCTGCGGGAGCGCTCCCGCAGCAGCACCGACACCTTCTCCGGCAGTTCGTCCTGCTCCTCGGAGGCGACGCCGCGCCAGGAGGAGACGGGGGCGGTGGTGGTCATCGCAGGGCTCCTTCCGAGGGGTCGAAGTCGGCGTCCTGGGCCAGCAGCTCGCGGTACTCGGGCACGTCGGCCAGCAGCTCGTGGTGGCGGCCGACGTGGGTGATGGTGCCGTCGCGCAGCAGCGCCACCTTGTCGGCCAGCAGCACGGTCGAGGCGCGGTGGGCGACCACGATGCCGGTCGCCTCGCGCAGGACGTGCCGCAGCGCCTCCTCCACCAGCGCCTCGGTCTCCACGTCGAGCGCGGACAGGGTGTCGTCGAGGACGAGCACCCGCGGCCTGCTCAGCACCGCCCGCGCCAGGGCGAGCCGCTGCCGCTGCCCGCCGGACAGCGACAGGCCCTGCTCGCCGATGCGGGTGTCGAGGCCCCAGGGCAGGTCGTACACGAAGCCGGCCTGGGCGGTGGCGATCGCGGCGGCCAGCTCCTCCTCGGTGGCGTCGAGCCGGCCGAGCATGAGGTTCTCGCGCACGCTCATCGAGAACAGCGTCGGCTCCTCGAACGCGGTGGCCACCAGCGAGCGCAGCGTGGTCAGGTCGAGGTCGCGCACGTCCTCGCCGTCGATGGTCACGCGGCCCGTGGTGGCGTCGAGCAGCCGGGGCACCAGCGCGGTGAGCGTGGTCTTGCCCGCGCCGGTCGCGCCCACGATCGCGACCGTCTCGCCGGGGTGCACGTCCAGCCAGACGTCGCGCAGCACCGGCTCGTCCGCGCCGGGGAAGGCGAACCCGACGCCCTCGAACCGCAGGTGGCCGCGGGGCAGCTCGATCGTGCGGCTGCCGCTCTCGATCGCCGGGACGGTGTCCATGACCTCCATGACCCGGTCGGCGGAGGTCATCGCCTCCTGGGCCATGGCCAGGATGTAGCCGAGGCTGGCGATCGGCCAGACGAGCTGGAGCATCAGGGTGGTGAAGGCGACCAGCGTGCCCAGCGTCATCGAGCCGGAGCCCACCGCGAGCGCGCCGAGCAGCAGCACCAGGGCCAGGGTGACGTTGGGGATCACTTCGAGGAAGGCGAAGAACCGGGCCGACAGGGTGGCCTTGTCCACCGAGCTGCCGTACACCTTGCGGGCCGCCTCGTCGTAGCGGTCGTAGACGTGGTGACGGCGGCCGAACGCCTTGATCGTACGGATACCGATGGCCGACTCCTCGACGAGCGTGGCGAGGTCGCCCTGCTCGTCCTGGACCTGGCGGGAGATCTTGATGTACCGCTTCTCGAACCGCAGGGACGTCCACACGATCGGCACGGCCGAGGCCAGCACCAGCAGCCCGAGCGGCCAGTACTTGTTCAGCAGGAGCACGGTCACGGTGATGAGCTGGAGGACGTTCATCACCAGGAAGAGCATGCCGAAGCCGAGGAAGCGGCGGATCGTGGACAGGTCCGTCGTGGCCCGCGACAGCAACTGGCCCGACTGCCAGTCGCCGTGGAAGCCCATCGGCAGGCGCTGCAGGTGCTCGTAGAGGTCGTCGCGGATCGCGGTCTCCAGCCCGAGGACGGGTTTGACCTGGGTCCAGCGCCGCAGGAAGATCAGCCCGGCCTCCACGACGCCCACGCCCAGGGCGATGAGACCGAGCGGGAGCAGCCCGTCGGAGTCGCCCCGCGTGACGGGACCGTCGATGACCTTCTCGCTGATCAGGGGGAGCGCGATGCTCGCGGCGATGCTGAGGATCGCGGCCAGCCAGATGAGCACCAGTCTGGCGGCGTACGGGCGGAGGTAGGACTTCATCCGCCACAGGGAGTTGGAGGAGAGCAGGGGACGGCGAGGTGTGTCAGTATCGGGAGGCATCCCATCCAGATTAATACGTGGGATCAACCCATTTTTTGCGGTAAATGTGGGGGTTTCTGCAGGTTACGGGCAGAAACGAGACCCTCACGGTGCGTCCGGCGACCCCGCGCCCGCCGTCGCCCGGACGGCCGGGCACACTGCCACCTGCGGCTCGGGCGCGGCCCGGGCTAAGGCGGAGCTGTCCTTTCCGCTCACCATTCTCACCGGACGGGAAGTCGCGATGATCGACGAGAGTGAACTGCCGTACCTGCGGCGCTGTGTCGAGCTGGCCACCGAGGCGCTGGAGTCGGGCGACGAGCCCTTCGGGTCGGTGCTGGTCGCCGCGGACGGCGCCGTGCTGGCCGAGGACCACAACCGGGTGGCCGGGGGCGACCGCACCCGCCATCCGGAGTTCGAGCTGGCACGGTGGGCGGCGGCCCACCTGACCCCGGAACAGCGGGCGGCGGCCACCGTCTACACCTCCGGCGAGCACTGCCCGATGTGCGCGGCGGCCCACGCCTGGGTGGGCCTCGGGCGCATCGTCTACGTGGCGTCCTCGGCGCAGCTCGGCGACTGGCTGGCGGAGCTGGGCGTGCCCGCGCCGCCGGTGAGCACGCTGCCGGTCAACGCCGTCGCGCCGGGCGTCCCGGTGGACGGGCCCGTCCCGGAGCTGGCCGGGCAGGTGCACGAACTGCACCGCCGCTTCCACGGCGGGCGCTGAGAACCGGCGGCCCGCCCGGCGGGGCCGGTCAGGGGGCGGACGTGCCGAGGGCGATCGTGTCGGCGACCTCGGCGTGCCGCTCGGCCTCCTCGGCGGCGAAGCGGGCCTCGTCCAGCTTCTCGGCGATGTCCTCGTCCTGCTTCATGAGGGCGTCGAGCGACTGCCCGGCCATCTCCAGCACGCCCATGTCGGCGTACGCCTGCTGCAGCCGCGGGCTCCACAGCCCGATGTCCTTGACGCACGGCACGATCCTGCTGAACAGCAGCGAGCGGAACAGCCGCAGGTACTCCGACTGGTCGGTGGCCCGCATGACCTCGTCGGTCTCGGCCCTGGACAGGCCCAGGTGCTCCCAGGACTCCGCGCCGCGCAGCCGGTCGCGCATGAGGTAGCAGCCCTCGATGACGAAGTCCTCGCGCTCGCGCAGCTCGGACTCCGACAGGTTCCTGTAGTAGTCGCGCAGCGCCATCCGGCCGAAGGCGACGTGCCGGGCCTCGTCCTGCATCACGTACGCGAGGATCTGCTTGGGCAGCGGCTTGGTGGTGATGTCGCGCATGACGCCGAACGCGGCCAGGGCCAGGCCCTCGATGAGCACCTGCATGCCGAGGTAGGGCATGTCCCAGCGGGAGTCGCTGAGCGTGCTCTCCAGCAGCGCCTTGAGGTGCTCGTTGATCGGGTACGCCAGGCCCACCTTCTCCTGGAGGAAGCGGGCGTAGGTCTCGGCGTGGCGGGCCTCGTCCATGGTCTGGGTGGCGGCGTAGAACTTGGAGTCCAGGTCGGGCACCGACTCCACGATCCGGGCCGAGCAGATCATCGCGCCCTGCTCGCCGTGCAGGAACTGGGAGAACTGCCAGGCGGCGCCGTGCAGCCGCACGTCCTGGCGCTGCTGGGGGCCGAGCCGGTGCCACAGCGGGGTGTCGTGGATGGCGATCGTGTTGTCGGGGATCCCGAGCACGTTGTACGGGTCCACCTCCAGGTCCCAGTCGATGCGCTTGGCCGAGTCCCACTGCTTGTCCTTGCCCTTCTGGTACAAGGCCAGCATGCGGTCGCGGCCCTCGTCGTACTCCCAGGTGAACCGGCTGGCGCCGGCCATGCCGACGTCCCAGGTGGAGAGCTCGGCGGGGAGGGTGTAGAGATCGTGCGTCGACATGGGGGACCTCCGCGAGGGGGATTACGTACGGTGTACGTCCACGGCTCGACCCTTGCACGTACGGTGTACGTGCGTCAATAGAATGAGCTATGACCACCGAGCCCCTGTCCAGGCCCCGCATCGTGGCCGCGGCCATCGACCTCATCGAGCGCGAGGGCGCCGACGCGGTCTCCATGCGCCGCATCGCGGCCGAGCTCGGTGTCGGCGTGATGTCCCTGTACAACCACGTGCCGAACAAGGACGCGCTGCTCAACGGCGTGGCCGAGAGCGTGCTGAGCGGCATCGAGTTCACCGACGACCCCGACGCCCACTGGACCGACCGGGTGCGGGCGCAGGCGCGGGCCTTCCGGCAGATCGCCCATCACCATCCGCGCTCGACCATGGTGGTGGTCAGCCGCCAGCTCCACTCCCACGCCGGGCTGCTGCCGGTCGAGCGGGCGCTGGCCACGCTGCGCGGCGCGGGCTTCGACGGGCCCGACGCCGTCCGGATGTTGCGCATGTTCATCGCCTTCATCGTGGGCTCGCTGCTGCGCGAGGTCGGCGTGACGCCCACGTTCGCGCCCGTCCACAGCCGCACGGTCGAGGCCGCCGTCGTCGATCCGGCGTTGTTCCCCGAGGTGAGCGCGCTGGCGCCGCTGCTGGCCGAGTGCGACCACGAGGCCGAGTTCGAGTTCGGGGTCGAACTGCTCATCCAGGCCATCGCGGTGCACGCGGGCCAGTAGAGAGGGCACCCGGGCGGTCCCGGATGCCCTCCGGCACGCGAGATCAGTACCAGTTGTGCGACTGCCAGTGCCCCCAGGCGCCGCAGGGCCTGCCGTACCTTCCCTTGATGTAGGCCAGGCCCCAGCGGATCTGCGTCTCGGGGTTGGACCGCCAGTCCTTGCCCGCGCCGCTCATCTTGCCCGCGGGCAGCGCCTGCGGGATCCCGTAGGCGCCCGACGACCGGTTGAGCGCGTGGTGGTTCCAATTGCTCTCCCTGGTCCACAGATTGTCCAGGCAGCGGAACTCCCGGTAGTTCCACGCGCGCTGGACGACCTGTCCCAGGGCGATCTTCTTGTTTCTTCCGGCGGGCCGTACGGCCGCGATCTTCGGTTGCGCTGACGTTGTCCAGGTCCGCATCTTGATCACCGGAGGCCGGGACTCCGCCCAGGCCGGGCCGGTGCTGACGCCGAACGCGCTGATAGTGAGAAGAGTGCCGCTGAGCACGCGTTTGCTGTCCAAGGCGATCCTTGCTTTCGGGTCGCGTGCGGACGGGCGCCCCTCAGGGGCGCCCTGCCGGTCCGGCGTCCGTGGCTCGGACGCGGAGGGTCCGCGCGGCCTCCCGGGATCCTGTACCGCCCGATCGTGCTGGACGGCCCGGAAGGCGCCACGACGTGTCCTCAAGCACGATTCCTATTACGGGCCGTGACCGCGGGCCGCGATCTCGACACGCGAAGGACAGGTGTTTGCACGCTCAATTCGGATAAAGGGCGATCTCGCTGGACCAGGATTGCCCGGCCCGTCGCCCATATGGCATGTCCTTGAGTAAAAACGCGGACGTACCTGGGGTTTGGCTCAGTACCAACTGTGGGATTGGAAGTGCGCCCACGCGCGACACGGCGAGCCGTACCGCTGCTTGATGTAGCCCAGACCCCACCGGATCTGGGTGCGCGGGTTCGTGCGCCAGTCGGCGCCCGAGGAGGCCATCTTGTGGCCCGGGAGTGCCTGCGGGATGCCGTAGGCGCCCGACCGGTTGCCGGCCCTGTGGTTCCAGCCGCTCTCTCTGGCCCAGAGCCTGACCAGGCAGCCGTAGCTCGCGGCGCCCCAGCCGCGCTGGGCGACCAGGGACTTGGCGATGGCTTTGTTCCTGCCACTGCTCTGGGAGCTCTGCGCCTGTGCGGCCGTGGTGCCGGTCACCGTCGCGAGCGTTGCGGCGAGGACCAGGACACCGGTACGGCGGAGCATGGGCATGCGGATTCCCTTTCGAAGGGGACGGGGACCGCGTCACCCTGCCTGACAAAGGCGCTCATTTCCTAATTGACCATGAAAAATCAGGCGCAATTCCAAGATCACGACATATTGATATTCAGGGGTTTCGCGGGAAAAATGAGGAATAGGTCACAATCTGCGGCGGGCGTCGTTCTGTAAGCTGCAGATCATGAGCCTTCGCGACATCCCGCTCCGCACCCTCGCCGACGACCCCACCACGCTCGGCGACCTCGCCGGCGACAAGGCCGTGCTGCTGGTCAACGTGGCCTCCCGCTGCGGCCTGACCCCGCAGTACGCCGGCCTGGTCAAGCTCCACCAGGACTTCGGCCCGCGCGGCTTCAGCGTGGTCGGCATGCCCTGCAACCAGTTCGCCGGCCAGGAGCCCGGCACGGCGGAGGAGATCCAGGAGTTCTGCTCGGCGACCTACGGCGTCGACTTCCCGCTGCTGGCCAAGGCCGACGTCAACGGCCCCGGCCGCCACCCGCTCTACGCGCGGCTCACCGAGACGGCCGATGAGGAGGGCGCGGCGGGCGACGTCCAGTGGAACTTCGAGAAGTTCCTGCTCGACCGCGAGGGCAACGTCGTGGCCCGCTTCCGCCCCCGCACCGCCCCCGACGACCCGGCCGTCGTCGCGGCCATCGAGAAGCTGCTCTAGCGGGGCCGCCGGCGTTCGTGGGCCTGGAAGGCGGCGCAGCACACCAGCAGCGCCACCGCGAACGCCGGCAGCCAGGCCAGCCGGGCCGCCACCCACCCGAGCTCCTCGGGCGGGGTGTGCAGGCCGGGCAGCGCCCGCCCTGCCAGCAGGCCGAGCTCGGTCACCGCGATCAGCGCGGTCTGGTGCCACAGGAAGATCGTCATCGCGGCCAGGTTCGCCACGGCCACGGGCGCCCAGACGGCGGGGCGGCGCAGCAGCCGGCGCAGCGGGCCGAGCAGCAGCACCGCCGCGCCGCACTGGGCGAGCCCGAAGGCGACGGCCGCGAGGGAGGGCGGGTCCAGGTTGGAGACCGGGGCGCCCGGCACCCCGACCATGGTCGCCGGATAGCTGCCCCACACCACCAGCGCCAGGGCCGTGGCCGCGCCGCCGGCCAGCAGCGTCCAGCCGGTGGCCCGGCTCCGCAGCCGCCCGCGGGCCCAGGCCGCGCCCAGGCAGTACGGCGTCAGCCAGCCGGCCGCAAGGTTCACCCACCACAACCACTCCGGTCCGCCGGGCCCGAACCGCACCGCGTCGCAGACCGCCACCGCCGCGAGCGGCCAGGCCGGGTGCAGCCGGGCGGCCAGCGGCGTGGCCGCCGTCAGCGCGGCGAACACCAGCAGGAACCACATCGGCGCCGCCGCCATCCTGACCAGCAGCCGCACGTCCTCCAGCGGCACCCCGGAGGCGAGCATCGCGACCGCCGCCACGGCCCACACCGCCGCGACGACCGCCACCGGGCGGAACAGCCGCCCCAACCGGCCGCGCAGCCACGGGACGTAGCCGATGCCGGCCGCCCGCGCCGACCGGTGGCCCTTCGCCCCGACCAGGCCGCCCACCAGGAAGAAGATCGCCAGCATCTGGAACGCCCACGACATCGGGGCGAGCTGCGGCAGGTACTTGAGCGGGCTGGTGACGCGCAGGCTGCCGCTGTCGCTGACCACGGCGGTCACCAGCCAGTGCCCGGCCACGACCCCGAGGATGGCCAGGGCCCGCAGGGCGTCCAGGGCCCGGTCGCGCTCCGGCGGCGTCCCGGCCTCGATGCGGGCGGCGAGCCCACGCGGGCCGGAGCGGGTGCGGAGGGAGGAGTCAGGCATCGCGGGGGGCCTCTCCGGAGACGATGCGGGCGACGGCCGTCAGGGCGGGGGAGCCGGGCCGCAGGTAGTCGCTGTGGCCGCCGTCGCCCGCCGCGAAGACGCGGGCGCCGAACCCGGGCGAGACCGGGTCGGCCCCCAGCCCGACCGTGACGAACGGCAGCTCGACCAGCGCGTGGGGCACGCCGACGATCCAGTCGGCGGCGCCGCGCCCGGCCCACACGACCGCGCGGGTGCGCATCGCGGCGACGTCGGGGACACCCGCGCCGGGGCTGCCCATCAGGACGATGTCGGCCACGTCCAGGCCGGGCGCGGCCCGTCCGCACACCACCGAGCCGTAGGAGTGGCACACGAGCGACAGCCGGGCGCCGGGCTTGACCGCGCGCAGCTCCCGGACGAACGCGCGCAACCCGGGCACGGCCTCGTCGGCCCGCGCGGGCGTCAGCACGTCCAGGCTGAGCGTGCCGGGCGTGCGGTAGCCGGCCCAGGCGATGACCGCCGAGCCGTCGCCGAGCGCCTCGCGCAGCCGCGTCGCGCCGGCGTGCAGACGGCCGTACCGGTCGAGGTTCGTGTCGGAGCCGGGCACCAGGACGGCGATCCGCCGGGCCGTCGCCAGGTCGCCGAAGACCTCCACGGTCCGGCCGCCGTCGCGCCCGTCGAAGGACAGGAACGTGCGCGACGGGCCGGCCATGGCGCGCAGCGCCGCCGCCCGCAGGCGGTGCCCCCGCGCGGCGGCGGTGCGCTCGGCGGCCAGGACGGCGGCGCGCCCGGCGGCGTACCGCCCGGCGAGCCCGGCGGACAGCGCGGCGGGGGTGGCGGCGCTCAGCGGCGCCGCGGCGGCGGGGACGGGCGCGGGCACCCCCGCGGACCCGCCGGCGCCGGACGCGGGCACCGCCACCGAAGCGGTGACGAGCGCGGCGAGCAGGCGGTTCCTCAGCGATGCCATGGCGGATGGTCCCCTTCCGTGCCGGATCTTCCTTCCGGCACCGAAGCTAGGGATCACGCCTTGTAGTCGGCTTCCCGCTGGGGGATGCACCTTTCGCGTAGCTCTGAGGTACTACGGGGCTGAGGAGGCGTACAGTGGCCGCACTGAGGAGGCGCCATGCGGCCGGTGACATCCGCCGACGGGACCGACGTCCAGGTGGTCGAGGAGGGGCGGGGTCCGGCCGTCCTCGTCCTGCACGCGGGGCTCGACGACGGCACCCAGTGGGGCAAGGTCGCGGGGCTGCTCGCGCCGCGGTTCCGCGTGGTGCGCGTCCGGCGCCGCCAGTACCGGCCGGACCTGGCCGGGCCCGCCACCATGGCGCAGGAGGCGGCCGACGCGGTGGCGGTGGCGGCCGAGTTAGGCGGGCCCGTCCTGCTCGTCGGCCATTCCTCCGGCGCGGTGGCCGCGCTGGAGTCCCTGCTCCTCGCGCCGGACGCCTTCGCGGGCGCGGTCCTGTACGAGCCGCCCGTCGCCCTCGGACCCTCGCTCGGCGGCGCGGCCGGCCAGGCGGCCGCGGCCGCGGTGGCGGCGGGCCGGCCGGGCCGGGCGATGCGGATCTTCTTCAGGGACGTGGTGGGCCTGTCACCGGCGATCTCCTGGCTGACCTCCGTGGCGGTGGCCTGCCATCGGCCGACGCGGCTGCGCGCGCCACGCCAGATCGACGACCTGCTGGCGATCGACGCCCTGGGCGACCGGCGGGCGGCGTACGCGGCGATCAGGACGCCGGTGGTGCTGCTCGGCGGCGACCGCAGCCCCGCCCATCTCGGCGCGCGGCTGGACGCCCTGGAGGAGGCGATCCCCGGCGCCCGGCGCGTCACGCTGCACGGGCAGGGGCACGGCGCGCACCTGAGAGCGCCCCGGGAGGTGGCCCAGGTGATCGAGGCGCACGCGCGGGACGTCCTCGGCGGCAGCTGAGGACGTGCCCTCCGCGGTCACCTGCGGGGGCCGCAGCTCCCGCGGATGATCAGCTCGGTGGGCAGCACCACCGTGCGCGCCCGCCGGGTGCCCTCGCGCAGCACCAGCTCGCACGCCCGGTACCCCATGTCCCGGCCCGGCTGGGCGATCACGGTCAGCGGCGGGGCGCACAGCTCGGCCCAGGGCACGTCGTCGTACATGACCAGCGACACGTCCTTCGGCACCCGCAGGTCGAGCTCGCGGGCGGCCAGCACGGCCGCCTCGCCCAGGACGTTCCCGCCCGCGACGACGGCCGACAGGTCGGGACGGCTCTGGAACAGGCCGGAGGCGGCGGCGTAGGCCGAGTCGCGGCTGCCGGTGCCGAACACCACCAGTTCCTCG
The DNA here is from genome assembly GCF_040298265.1 of Nonomuraea sp. NPDC001636. Lineage (NCBI taxonomy): Bacteria > Bacillati > Actinomycetota > Actinomycetes > Streptosporangiales > Streptosporangiaceae > Nonomuraea > Nonomuraea sp. NPDC001636. Next base: position 244,812 of record NZ_JBEOZT010000013.1, on the reverse strand, counting down.
TCCACCGGCGGGCCCACGGCCTCGCGGAAGGCATCGGCCCGCCGGTCGTGGCCGGGACCGCCGAGGAAGGCGATGCGCCGGTGGCCGAGGCCCCGCAGGTAGCGCACGGCCGTACGGATGCCGGCGCGGTCGTCGGCCAGGACGGCGGGCACGTCGAGCGGACGCGCGGCGCCCTCGGGGACGCGCCCGCGTGGGGCCACGCCGTCGAGGAGCATGAGATCGTCGAGGGCGCTCTCGGCGGGGTCGCGGTCGCCGTCGCGCCCGGCCTCGGGCGGCAGGCGGTCGGCGAAGACCACCGTCATGCCCGCCCTGAGCGCGGGGGCCCAGGTCTCGGCGTCGCCGGTGGGCACCGCGATGACCCGGTCGACGCTCTGTTCGAGCAACATGCCGATCAGCTCGGCCTCCTGCTCGGGGTCGCCGCCCGTCGAGCCCAGCACGACCGGCTCGCCCGCCGACCGGGCGCAGGCGAGCACGCCCTCGCAGAGCTGCCCGTAGAAGGTGTCGGTGAGGTCGGGCACCAGCAGGCCCAGGCCGCCGGTGCGGCGCTGGCGCAGGTTGCGGCCGAGCGCGCTGGGCCGGTAGTCGAGCTGGGCGGCGACGGCCAGCACCCGCTCCCTGGTGCTGGGGCTGGCCGAGCCGCCCGACAGCACCCGGGACACGGTCGCGACGCCGACGCCCGCCGCCTCGGCCACATCCTTGATCGTCGCCCGCTTCTCCATGGAAACGATTCCATCATGGATTCCAGGTCACCGGAAGACCATCGGTCCTACAAAGGCTGGTCACGCGGTACCCCTTGACACCGATGTCCGTTTCGGGTGAGATACGTGAAAACGTATCCACGGGAACCGAGAACCAACGTCCGGGCCGATCGCCCTGGAGCGCGAAGGAATGTCATGGCATCCATCGTTCTGACGAACGTCGACAAGATCTACGCCGGTGGCGTGAAGGCCGTGAACGGGCTGAACCTTGAGATCAAGGACGGCGAGTTCATGGTGCTGGTGGGCCCATCGGGTTGCGGTAAGTCGACCGCGCTCCGGATGATCGCCGGCCTTGAGGACATCAGCGGCGGCGAGATCGCCATCGGCGACAAGGTGGTCAACCACCTTCCGCCCAAGGACCGCGACATCGCGATGGTCTTCCAGAACTACGCGCTCTACCCGCACATGACGGTCGAGGAGAACCTCGCCTTCGGCCTCAAGCTCCGCAAGATGCCCAAGCCGGAGATCCAGAAGCGGGTCAACGAGGCCGCCAAGATGCTCGGCCTGGAGACCTACCTCAAGCGCAAGCCGGCCGCTCTGTCCGGTGGTCAGCGCCAGCGTGTCGCCATGGGCCGCGCCATCGTCCGCGAGCCGCAGGCCTTCCTCATGGACGAGCCGCTGTCGAACCTCGACGCCAAGCTCCGCGTCTCCATGCGCGCCTCGCTCAACACCCTGCACGAGCGCCTCGGCGTCACCACCGTGTACGTCACCCACGACCAGGTCGAGGCCATGACCCTCGGCGACCGCGTCTGCGTCCTGCGCGACGGTCTGCTCCAGCAGGTCGACACCCCGCAGAACCTGTTCGACAAGCCGGTCAACCTGTTCGTCGCCGGCTTCATGGGCTCGCCCTCGATGAACTTCGTCACCGCCGAGCTGGCCCGCGACAACGGCGCGGTCGTGCGCTTCGCCGACATCAGCCTGCCGATCCCCGACTCGGCGTTCGCCGACAAGCCGGGCCTCGACCAGTACATCGGCAAGAAGGTCATCCTCGGCATCCGCCCGTCGGACTTCGAGGACGCCAACTCGGCCGGCAACCACGCCAACGGCTGGGCCACCCTGCCCGTCAAGGCGGAGGTCACCGAGGAGCTGGGCTCCGAGATCAACGTGCTGTTCCTGATCGACGCCCCGCCGGTCGAGCACAAGGACACCGTCGCCGCCGCTGACACGGGCGACGACGAGGAGGCGGCGCTGCCGCTGGTGGGCGACAAGTCCCTGTGGACCGCCCGCGTCAACGCCCGCAGCCACGTGCGCCCCGGCCAGCGCATCGACCTGGTGCTGGACACGCACAACCTGCACTTCTTCGACCCGACGAGCGGCCTGGCCATCGGCCACGAGGCCAACCGCTAGCCGAGCCGGCCGGATCTTCCGGTTCCCGGCCGTGAGTTCCTCACGGCCGTCCAGGGCCCCCACCGCGACCCCCTCCCGCGGCGGGGGCCCACCTTGTTGAGGTACGCCCCGAGGTCAGCGGCGGCCGAGCCTGGCCGAGACGCGCCCGGCCAGGTTGTGCGGCACCAGCCTGCCGATCGCCACGATGGCCTTGTAGCGCAGGTCGGGCACCGAGACCCGCTTGCCGAGCGCGAGGTCGCGCATGGCGTCCCTGACCACGTTGTCGGCCTTCAGCCACAGGAACCCGGGGATGCCCGAGGTGTCCATGGACGCCCGCTGGTGGAACTCGGTGCGCACGAAACCCGGGCACAGCGCCATGATCTTGATCCGCGGGTTGCGCACGTCGTTGGCCGCCGACTCGCTGAAGTTGACCACCCACGCCTTCGAGGCGCTGTAGGTGCCGCGGGAGAAGAACGCCGCGACCGACGCCACGTTGATCACCGCGCCCCGGTCGCGCTTGCGCATCGCGGGCAGCGCCGCCAGGGTGAGCCGCAGCACGGCCTCGCAGTGGACCTTCAGCATGCGCAGCTCGTCCTCGACCGGCACCTTCAGGAAGTCGCCGGGGTGGCCGAAGCCGGCGTTGTTCACCAGCAGGTCCACGCCGTCGCGCAGTCGCGACTCGACCCTGGCCAGGCCCTCCTCGGTGGCCAGGTCGGCGGGCAGCACCTCGACGTCCACGCCGTACCTGAGCCGGAGCTGGTCGGCGACCTGGACGAGCCGCTGCTCGTCGCGCGCGACCAGGACGAGCGAGCAGGCGTCGGCGGCCAGGCGGCGGGCGAACGCGGCGCCGATGCCGGCGGTGGCGCCCGTGATCAATGCGGTAGGCATGTCCTGAACCTTAACGTCCCCGGTCGGGCGTGCGAGTATGGACGGCGTGCGCCCCCTCGCGGCCGTGCTCCTCCTGGCCCTCACCGCCTGCTCGGCCGCCTCGCCCCCGCCCGGCCCGGCCACCGTGTCCTCCGCCCCGCCCGTCCCGCCGGCCTCCGCCCGGGCTTCCACGACGGCGAGCCCCGAGCCGAAGAGCGCTCCCCGGCAGGTGCGCTTCCGCGAGCTCGGCCGGTTCGAGCGGCCGGTCGCCCTCGCCGCGCGCAAGGGCGACGCCCGGCTCTACGTCGCCGAGCAGGGCGGCCGGCTGCGCGCCACGGACGGCGACGTCCTCGTCGACCTGTCGGGCGAGGTGAGCGGCGGCAACGAGCAGGGCCTGCTCGGCGTCGCCTTCCATCCCTCCGGCCGCTGGCTCTACCTCGACTGGACCGACACACGCGGCGCCACCCACGTCACCGAATGGGCCTTCGACGGCCGCCGCGCCACCGGCCGGCGCGACGTGCTCACCCAGGACCAGCCGTACGCCAACCACAACGGCGGCCAGCTCGCCTTCGGCCCCGACGGCCACCTCTACGTCGGGCTCGGCGACGGCGGCAGCGCGGGCGACCCGCAGGGCAACGGCCAGGACCTCGGCACGCTGCTGGGCAAGATCCTGCGCATCGATCCGCGCGGCCGGCCGTACAAGGTGCCGCGGGACAACCCGTTCGCCGGGAAGGACGGCGCGCGGCCGGAGATCTGGGCCTACGGCCTGCGCAACCCCTGGCGGTTCGGCTTCGACCGGCACAGCGGCGACCTGTGGATCGGCGACGTCGGCCAGGACGAGGTGGAGGAGGTCGACCGCCAGCCGGCCGCCTCCAAGGGCGGCGAGAACTACGGCTGGAACCTGCGCGAGGGCGAGCGGCCCTTCCGCGGCGGCACGGGCCGCGGCCTGACCGAGCCGGTCATCACCTACCCCCTGCACAAGGACGGCAGCTGCTCGGTGATCGCCGGGTACGTCTACCGCGGCGCCGCGCTGCCCTGGCTGCGCGGCAGCTTCCTGTACGGGGACTTCTGCGCGGGCTGGGTCAGGGCCGCGCCCGCGGCCGAGCCGTCGAAGGCGGCCGAGATCGGCCGGGTCGAGCAGCTCTCCTCCTTCGGTGAGGGGCTCGACGGCGAGCTCTACGCGCTCAGCCTGCGGGGTCCGCTCTACCGGATCGAGCCTGCCTGACCCGCTCGATCAGCTCCTCGACCTGGTCGTTGAGCCGTGATCCGCGGGTCCAGCCGGCGTAGTGGGTCAGGAAGACCACCACTTCGCGCAGCTCGCTCTCGCTCAGGTCGCCCGCCCGCAGCGCGACGTCGAGCTGCACGGCGGTCAGCTCGTCGAGCCCCTGTCCGACGAGCAGCCCGAGCAGCAGCAGCCGGCGCTCCTTGACCGACAGGGCGGTCCTCGACCACAGGTCGGCGAACTGCCGCTCAGCCGTCATGCCGAAGGAGTCGACGGTCTCCATCGCGGGTTCTTTCATGGTGCGCTCCGGGGCTCGGGATGGGCGTCCTCATATCCTTTGCTACTTCCTGTGGTCTACCAATGGGGGTTGCACGAACGTTGTATCCCGGGCGACCGTAGAGTGTGGCGACCTGGCCCATACCATCATTTGGTGATCTGTAACAAGTAAAGCCAATCAATGGCCAAGATTTGGTCAAGATTTCTCAGCATGCATCCGGCCTCATTCCGCCTGAAAGCGGGCACAACAACTGCGTTGGTCCGTAAAGCGGAGGTAAGCCCTGGTGAAAAGGACACGGGCTTGGATCGCGCTCATCGTCGCGGTTTGTGTGCTGCCGGCGTGCGGGCAGCCGGAGTTCACCTACGTACGGGACAGGGAAGGCACCACCTATTTCAAGGTGCCCGCCTCGTTCACGCAGCTCGACGCCTATCCGATCGAACTCTATCTGACGGGTGACCGACCTGGTTCGCTGGCGGCGGCGACACGCGCGCAGCGGGTCTGGTCCACGGCCTTCGACCAGTCGGCCGAGCCGTCGGTCAACCATCTGCTGAGCTCGTCCGACCCGTTCGTGTACGCCGCCGTGCACAAGCTCACCGAGCAGCAGCGCGACGCGATCTCGCTCAACCGGCTGCGCGACTTCGTGCTGCCCGTGACGGACCCGATGCGCGAGCTGTACGAGCAGCAGGCCATGACCACCGGCCGGCCGCCCATGTTCGCCAAGTTCGAGCTCCTCAGCGACGACGTCCTCGCCCTGGAGAACGGCGCCAGAGGCGTACGGGTGCGCTTCAACTACCAGATCGGCGCCGACGTCCAGACGTTCGACCAGACCGCGATCCTCGACGAGAAGGGCGCGACGGTCTCGGTCATGCTCATCGGCTGCCGGGCGACCTGCTACCGCGACCGCGGCGCCGAGTTCGACAAGATCGCGGGTTCGTTCAAGCTGCTCCGGCTGCCCGGATGAGGGGGCGTCATTGACCACCACCTTTCAGCACGAAGGGCTGCGCGCCCCCGGCAGCGGGCCCTCCGACCCGGACTCCGTGACCAGGAAGAAGATGCAGTTCTGGGACCGGAGCAAGTTCCTCGTCGCGCTGGTCCTGGCCTACCTGATCCTCACCTGGAAGGTGATGGCCGACTGGACGGGCGTCGTGACCTTCCCCGAGGCGGCCTGGAAGATCGGCTACGAGTACCAGTGGATCTTCTGGCTGCTCGGCGCCGAGGCCCTGCGGCAACTGCACTTCCTGGTCAGCGAGCACTGGTCGGGCTACCACCGGTTCTGGAGCCAGGGGGTCTTCGGCGGCTTCGAGCGGTGGACGCACCGGCGCTTCGACGACTGGACCAGGTACCGCATCTCCAGAGCCCTGAAGATCGCCTTCTTCGTCACGCTGACCGCGCTCGTGGCGGGGGCGGTGCTGGACGTCAGCCCGTTCGTCGCCCTGTTGCAGGCGCCGACGCTGATCTGGCAGGCGCTGCCGTTCCTGCTGCAGATCGTCTTCCTGTTCTTCTTCGTCATCATCCAGTTCGTCGGCCTGTTCTGGTTCCTGTCCAGGGGCGGCGTCGAGACGTACTTCCCCGACGACATCAAGACCCGCTTCGCCGACGTCTGGGGCCAGGACCACGTGGTCGAGCGGGTCCAGGAGAACATCGTCTTCCTGGAGCGGCCCGACGAGATCGAGCGGCGCGGCGGGTACGTGCCCAGCGGCCTGCTGCTGTGGGGCCCGCCGGGCACCGGCAAGACCCTGATGGCCGAGGCCGTGGCGGGTGAGACCGGCAAGCCGTACGTGTTCGTGGATCCGGGAGCCTTCACGAACATGTTCATGGGCGTCGGCATCCTGAAGGTCAAGGGCCTGTTCAGGAAGCTGCGCAAGCTGGCGTTGCGGTACGGCGGCGTGATCGTCTTCTTCGACGAGGCCGACTCGCTCGGCAAGCGCGGCAAGCTGGCCCAGCAGGGTCCGCCCGGGCAAGGCGGCTTCTCAGCACACAGCGGGATCTCCGGGCACTTCGGCTGCCATGGAATGACGTACCTGTCGGAGGAGAGCCGCTCGGTGCTGGCCTTCAAGGGCCGGCGCGAGGCCGCCGACCCGCCCGGCACCTGGCGCGAGCGCTTCTTCGCCGGCGGCGGCATGATGAACAGCGGCGACCCCGGCACCCTCCAGGCGCTGCTCACCGAGCTGTCCGGGCTCAAGAAGCCGCGCGGCTTCTTCAACCGGCTGGTCAGGCGGCTGCTCGGGATGCGGCCCAAGCCGCCGCCCAAATACCGCATCCTCGTCATGATGGCCACCAACCGGCCCGACGCGCTGGACGAGGCGCTGCTGCGGCCGGGCCGCATCGACCGCATCTACAAGGTCGGCTACCCGTCCAAGGCCGGGCGGGTGCGGACGTACCAGGGCTATTTCGACAAGGTCGAGCACGAGCTCACCGGGGAGCAGATCGACAAGCTGGCCACGATCACGCCGTACGCGACCGGGGCCACGATCAAGGACCTGGTCAACGAGTCGCTGATCACCGCCATCCGCGCCGGCCGGGAGGTCATCACCTGGTCGGACGTGCTGCGCGCCAAGCGGCTCAAGCAGCTCGGCCCGCCCGAGGACGTCGAGTACATCGAGCGCGAGCGGCACGCCGTGGCCGTGCACGAGGCGTGCCACGCGGTGGTGGCGTACGTGACCCGGTTCCATCTGGAGATCGACATCGCCACCATCGAGAAGGGCGCCGACTACCTGGGCATGGTCGCCTCGATCAAGCCCGAGGACCAGTTCACCCGCTGGAAGTCCGAGTACGAGGCCGACATCATGGTCTCCCTGGCCTCGCTGGCCGGCGAGCGCATGTTCTTCGGCGAGGACAACTCCTCCGGCGTCTCCGGCGACCTGCACGCGGCCACGTTCCTCACCGCGCTCATGGAGTCGTACTGGGGGATGGGCTCCGGCGTCACGTCGCTGCCCGCGCTGCAGGAGCTGGAGATCCACGGAGGCAAGGCCATGCGCGGCCGGGGCGGCGGGGGCGGCGGCATCGGCATCACCGAGCGCGAGCCGGTGCGCGCCGCGCCCGACCTGACCCCCGACGTGCTGGGCGAGCGCATCGAGTTCAACCTGGTGCGGCTGCTGGAGAAGACCGAGCGGCTGCTGGAGGAGCACCGCAGGCAGGTGTTGTGCCTGGCGCACGCCCTGGAGACGCACAAGACGCTCAACGGCGACGACGTGGTGGCCGTCATCCGCGGCGAGCGCGGACCGCTCGTGGACGGCACGATCTACGCCTCCGGCGAGCTCTACGAGCAGCTGGAGGACTACCACCACGAGGCGGCCAGGGCGCACAAGGAGCACAGCCGCATCGAGCGCGAGCTGCCCGGCCCGGTGGAGGAGGAGGCCGCGCCGCGGGCGGCCGCCTTCGCCGCCCCGGCCGCGGGCGCCGGCACGGCCGTGGCCCAGGTGATCACGGCCGAGGTCACCCGGATCGACCAGGGCGCCGGGCAGGACATCGGGCAGGGCGTCGGGCAGGGCGTCGGGCAGGACATCGGGCAGGGCGTCGAACAGGGCGGTGACCGGCCCGAGTTCGTGCCGTGGGCGCCCGGCCCGCGACCAGCTCCGGTCCCGTCAGCGGTCCACGCGGTTCCGGCCGCCGTCCCGCACGCGGGCTTCGGGCCGGTCCCCGGGGCGGTCGCCGAGGCCCGGCCGCGCCGGCGCGCCGGGCGGGCCTGGCTGGTCGTGGCCAGCCTGCTCGGGCTGATCGCGCTGGCCCTGATCGCGGCGCTGGCGGTGACCGGCGCGGTGCCCGGCGCGGGCGCCGACGTCGCGGCGGCTCCCGCGCTCGCCTCGCCGGCCCTGCTGCTCCTGCTGTTCGTCGTGGTCGTCGGGGTGATCGTGGGCGCCGGGCTCGCGTTCGTGGCGGTCAGGGGCGTACGGACGGCGCAGGCCAAGGCGGAACGCGAGCGCGACGAGGCCCACCGGCGGGCCCAGCTGCTGGCCGCGGCCATGGACCCGGACACCGCCATGCGGCTGCTCGGCTACGACGGCACCGGAACCGGCAACGGCAACGAGACCCGGGCCGATGGGTGATCTCATGGTCACTTAGAGTAAGGACGCATGAGCAAGGACGGCGTCGTACGCAGCCTGGTCCCCGCCCGCATGGACCGCCTGCCGTGGGCGCCGTTCCACACCCGGCTGGTGATCGCGCTCGGCGTGGCCTGGGTGCTCGACGGGCTGGAGATCACCATCGCCAGCAACGTCGGGGCGTTCCTGCAGCGCCCCGACACGCTCGGCTTCACCTCCGCCGAGGTGGGCCTGTCGGCCACCGTCTACCTGATCGGCCAGGTGGCCGGCGCGCTCTACTTCGGCTGGCTGTCCGACCGGCTCGGCCGCCGGAAGCTGTTCATCCTCACGCTCGGCATCTACCTGGTGGCCAGCGGCCTGACCGCCCTGTCGTGGGACCTGTGGAGCTTCCTGGTGCTGCGGTTCGTGGCCGGGGCGGGCATCGGCGGCGAGTACGCGGCCGTCAACTCCGCCATCGACGAGATGATCCCGTCCCACTACCGGGGCCACGTCGACCTGGCCATCAACGGCACCTACTGGCTGGGGTCGCTGCTGGCCACCTCGGCCACGTTCCTGCTGCTGCACCCGGGCGGGCCGCTGGACCCCGACTGGGCCTGGCGGCTCGGGTTCGCGGTCGGGCCGGTGATCGGCCTGGCCATCTGGGGGCTGCGCCGGCACCTGCCGGAGAGCCCGCGCTGGCTGATGACGCACGGCCGCGAGGAGGAGGCCGAGCAGGTCGTCGCCCGCATCGAGCGGGAGGTCGAGCGGGAGGACCGGGTCAGGCTGGAGCCGGTGCCGCAGGAGCAGGCGCTGGAGATCGTCCCCGAGCATCACGCGCCGCTGTCGCAGGTCGCCAGGACGTTGTTCCGCACGTACCCGGAACGGTCGGTGCTGGGGGCGACGCTGATGATCTGCCAGTCGTTCCTCTACAACGCCGTGTTCTTCACCTACTCGCTGGTGCTGACGCACTTCTACGGCGTCCCGGCGGGCTCGGTGCCGCAGTACATGTTCGCCTTCGCGGCCGGGAACCTGCTCGGGCCGCTGCTGCTGGGCAGGCTGTTCGACACGGTCGGGCGCAGGCAGATGATCTCGGCCACGTACATCACCTCGGGGCTGCTGCTGGCGGTGACCGGGTGGCTGTTCAAGGAGGGGATGCTGACGGCGGTCACGCAGACCGTGCTCTGGTCGGTGATCTTCTTCATCGCCTCGGCGGCGGCCAGCTCGGCGTACCTGACCGTGAGCGAGATCTTCCCGATCGAGCTGCGGGCCCAGGCAATCGCGATCTTCTTCGCGCTCGGGCAGGTCGCGGGCGCGTTCGGGCCGACGGTCTTCGCCTCGCTCATCGGCGACCAGCGCCATCCCGACCCGACCCGGCTGTTCTACGGCTACTGCTTCGGCGCCGGGATGATGGTGGCGGCCGGGCTGGTGGAGATCGTCTTCGGGGTGAAGGCCGAGCGCACGCCGCTGGAGCACATCGCGGCCCCGCTGACCTCCCGCCAGGCCACCCCTACCTAGCCGGGTCGTGCCCGGCCTGGTGTCCGGCCTGGTGCTCGGCGTGCGCCCGCGCCACCAGGGCCGCCAGCCGCTCGTCCCGGGCGACGCCGGCCCGCTGCCGCTCCGGCAGCTCGCCCAGCCGCGCCTCGGCCGCGAGCAGGTCGCGGTAGACCTCCTCGCGCCGCGCCGGGTCCTTCTCCACGTCCAGGTACTCCTGGGCGTGCCGGCGGACGGCCGACACCACGTTCTGCGCCTGGCCGCGGGGGCTGGCCAGCGAGGCGGCCACGGTGACCAGCAGCACGCCGACGATCACCGACAGGGACAGCCCGGTGCTGATCTCGGTGACGTTCACCGGCTCGCCGTCGTTGATGAACGGCACGTTGTTCTCGTGCAGCGCGTGCAGCCCGAGCTTGACGCCGATGAAGGCCAGGATGACCGCCAGCCCGTAGGCGAGGTAGATGAGCCGGTCGAGCAGGCCGTCGATGAGGAAGTAGAGCTGCCGCAGCCCCAGCAGCGAGAAGGCGGTGGCGGTGAAGACGAGGTAGACGTTCTGGGTGAGGCCGAAGATGGCCGGGATGGAGTCGAGCGCGAACAGCACGTCGGTGCCGGCCAGGGCGATCATGACCAGCAACATCGGCGTCATCACCCGGCGGCCGTCCACCACCGTGAACAGCCGGTCGCCGTCGTAGGTGTCCGTGGCGCGGAACAGCCGGCGGGCCAGGCGGACCATGACGTTGTCGGTGTGGCCCTCGCCGCCCTCTGGCCGCAGCAGGTTGCCCGCCGTGAGCAGCAGGATCAGGCTGAAGACGTAGAACACCCAGGCGAACGTCTCGATCATCGCGGCGCCGAGGAGGATGAACCCGGTCCTGGCGACCAGCGAGAAGACGATGCCGAACAGCAGGGCCTTCTGCTGGTCGGCGCGCGGCACCCGGAAGCTCGCCATGATGACGAGGAAGACGAACAGGTTGTCGACCGACAGCGCCTTCTCCGTCACGTACCCGGCGAAGTACTCCGCGCCCGGCTCGGCGCCGCCGAACACCCACACGCCCACGCCGAACAGCAGGGCGATCCCGACGTACAGGGCCGACCAGACGGCCGCCTCGCGCAGCGCGGGGACGTGCGCCTGCCGTACGTGGAAGAAGAAGTCGAACAGCAGCAGGCCGGCGATCCCCAGGATCGTCAGCCACCACACGGGCGCGGGCACGTCCACGAACGCTCCTTGGCTAGAGGCGGATCTCCAGGCGGCCGACCGGCTCGGCCAGTTCCTCCTCCTCGTAGGCGAAGTGCGAGGCCAGGGCCTGCGAGAGCCGTTCGACGCCGGCCCGGACCCGGTCGATCCTGGCCGGGTCGGCGATCATCTCCGCGCACGCCCGGTCCAGGCGGTCCAGCAGCTCGGCGATGACCTCGTGCTCCTGCTCCAGCTTCTTGACCACCGGCTCCAGGGCGGGGTCGCGCTCGGTGAGGGCGGGGAAGGTGCTGCCGTGCTCGACGTCGTGGTGCACGGTCAGCAGGCGGCGGAAGGTCGCGCAGAACACGCCGAGCGTCCAGTGGTTCTGGCGCAGCGCCAGCCGGTCGCCGTCCTGGTGCGGGGCCGCGGTCTCGGCGGCGACCTGCTCGACCGCGTCCCTGACCTGGCGGAGCTGGGCGCGGTAGCCGTCGTGCACGTCCACCAGGCGGCGGCCGGGCGGGGCCTGGCCGGCGGTCAGGGACGCGGGGTCGCCGCCCGCCGTCCTGGGCCGGCCGGCCTCGTCCAGGTCGGGGATCGTCACCGGCCGGCGGACCGGCTCGGGCGCGGGCCGGCCGCGCTCCCTGGCCACGGCCGCCCGTACGGCGGGCGCGACCTCCTCGGCGAACACCCGCAGGTCCCGCTCCGCCTCCACCCCCGGGGCCAGCACGAACCCGCTCATGCCCGCCTCGAACACCAGCTCCGTGAGCTGCTCGGCCCACAGGGCGGCGGGCCCGTCGAGGAAGCCCGCGCCGGGCAGCGGCGACAGGCTGCCGCCGAGGTTGTAGACCTTGCGGATCGCCGCCGGGTCGCGCCCGGCGTCCGCGGCGGCCGCGTCGAGGATCCTGGCCTGCGCGGTCACCGCCTCGGGCGGGCTGTGGAAGGACGAGGTCAGCCAGCCGTCGCCGGTCCGGCCGGTCAGCTCCAGCATCCGCCGCCTGGTCGCGCCGATCCAGATCCCGATCGGGTGCGGCGGGAACGGGCCGGGCCGCGCGCCCGCCAGCCGGTGGTGGCCGCCGGAGAAGGTCACCGGGTCGCCCGGGGTCCACAGCGCCCGGATGACGGTGATCGCCTCGGCCAGCGCCTCGATCGACTCGCCGGGGGTGAGCCGGGGGCCGCCCATGGCGGCGATGGCGTCCCACAGCGCGCCCGCGCCGAGCCCGAGCTCCACCCGGCCGCCGCTGAGGATGTCCAGCGAGGCGGCGGCCCTGGCCAGCACGGCGGGCGGGCGCAGCGGCAGGTTGGCCACGTCGGGCACCAGCCGGACGCGCTCGGTGCGCTGCGCGATGGTGGCCAGCAGGGTCCAGGAGTCGAGGAATCCCGCCTGGTAGGGGTGGTCCTGGACGCCGACCAGGTCCAGGCCGAGCCGGTCGGCGAGCTCGGCGTGCCGCAGGACCCGGTCGCCGTCCGCCGCCTCGGGCGCGAGCAGCGCGCCGAACCAGACATCCTCCATGATCATCATCCCCCGGCCTCGATCGTCGTACGGCCGCCGTCCCCCGGACGGCCGACCTGCCCCAGCTAACCGTCCTTATTGGATTTACCCCCTAATAACGGAACCGGTGGCGGCACGATTAACACGGCGTTCACATTGGGGCAAAAACCGGGAAATGGCCGTCCATAAGACTCGGCGTGGCTGAGAGAAATCCCGAAAGGATCACCGTGAGCTACAAGGCTGAGTACATCTGGATCGACGGCACCGAGCCCACCGCTCTGCTGCGCTCGAAGACGAAGATCCTGGCCGACGGTGCCGAGCCTCCGGTCTGGGGCTTCGACGGCTCCAGCACCAACCAGGCCCAGGGCCACGCCTCCGACCGCGTGCTCCGCCCGGTGTTCACCTGCCCCGACCCGATCCGCGGCGGCGACAACGTGCTCGTGCTGTGCGAGGTCGAGGAGATCGACGGGACGCCCCACTCCAGCAACACCCGCGCCCTGCTGCGCCCGATCGCCGAGCGGTACGCCGACCAGGAGTCCTGGTTCGGCATCGAGCAGGAGTACACCTTCTTCAAGGGCAGCCGCCCGCTCGGCTTCCCCGAGGGCGGCTTCCCCGCCCCGCAGGGCCACTACTACTGCGGCGTGGGCGCCGAGGCCGTGTTCGGCCGCGACATCGTCGAGCTGCACCTCGACCGCTGCCTGGCGGCCGGTCTGGCCGTCTCCGGCATCAACGCCGAGGTCATGCCCGGCCAGTGGGAGTTCCAGATCGGCCCGGCCGGCCCCCTTGAGGTCTCCGACCACATGTGGGTCGCCCGCTACCTGCTCTACCGGACGGCCGAGGAGTTCGGCGTCGAGGCCACCCTCGACGCCAAGCCCGCCCGCGGCGACTGGAACGGCGCCGGCGCGCACACCAACTTCTCCACCAAGGCGATGCGCGAGAGCTACGACGCCATCATCACCGCCTGCGAGGCGCTCGGCGAGGGCGACAAGCCCATGGAGCACGTCTCCCAGTACGGCGCCGACATCGAGCTGCGCCTGACCGGCCACCACGAGACCGCCCCGTGGAACAAGTACACCTACGGCGTGTCCAACCGCGGCGCGTCGGTGCGCATCCCGTGGCAGGTCGAGGTGGACAAGAAGGGCTACATCGAGGACCGCCGCCCGAACGCCAACGTCGACCCGTACGTGGTCACCCGCCTGCTGGTGAACACCTGCTGCGAGGCCCTGGAGAAGGCCGGCCAGGTCTGATCCGCCCGCACGCCTGAGAAGCCGCCCCCGGCCGGGGGCGGCTTCTTGCGTCTCAGATCCGGAAGTCCAGGTCCGGGACGATCTCCGCCACGTCCATCTGGGCCTTCTGCAGCCGGCCCGAGAAGTCCCAGTTCATCGCCTGCCAGCGGGTGAACTGGTCGAGCACCCACATGCCCGACTGGCGGCTGCCGTTGCCCGACTTGCCGTTGCCGCCGAAGGGCAGGTGGGCCTCGGCGCCGGAGGTGGAGTTGTTGACGCTGACCATGCCGGCCGAGATGCCCTCGCGGAAGCGGAAGGCGTGCTTGGGGTTGGTCGTGTAGATCGAGCTCGACAGGCCGTAACCGGGGCGGTTGGCCAGCTCGACGGCCTCGTCCAGGGTGGAGAAGGTGGTCACGCCGACGATCGGGCCGAACGTCTCCTCCAGGAACAGCCGGTCGCCGGGCCGCACGCCGTCGACGATGACCGGGTGGTAGTAGAGGCCGCCGTCGCCGTCGAAGTCGCCGCGCGGGTTGTCCTTGGTGATCCTGCCCGTGCTGCCCGAGACGACCTCGTGGTGGGGCTGAATCCAGGTCAGGTACTCCTCGTACCGGTCGGCGAACTTCTGGTCGAGCAGCGGGCCGGCCAGCACGTCCTGCTCGGGGTCGCCGATCCTGGCCTCCCCGGCCGCCCGCGCGAACCGCTCGACGAACTCGTCGTGCACGCTCTCGTGCACGATGACCGTGCCCAGGCTGGTGCAGCGCTGGCCGGCGGTGCCGAAGCCGGAGAACAGCGCGCCCTCGACGGCCAGGTCCAGGTCGGCGTCCGGCATGATCACCATCGGGTTCTTGCCGCCGAGCTCCAGGCACGCCGACTGCAGGTGGCGCCCGGCCAGCTCGCCGACCTTCCGGCCGACCTCGCTCGACCCGGTGAAGCCGACCTTGTGCACGCTGCCCTCCTCCAGGGCCAGCTCCAGCCCCGCGAAGGTCTGCGCGCCGTCGGCGAAGACCACGTTGAGCACCCCGTCGGGCAGCCCCGAGGCGGCGAACAGCCGGTACATGGCCTCGGCGGAGGCGGCGGCGTACTCGGCGGGCTTCCACACCACGGCGTTGCCGCACAGCAGCGCGGGCACGAGATACCAGGACGGCACGGCCACGGGGAAGTTGCCCGCCGTGATCACCGCGGCGACCCCGACCGGGTTGCGGAAGGTGAACAGGTTCTTGTCCGGCATCTCCGACGGGACGGTCTGCCCGTAGAGCCGGCGGCCCTCGCCCAGGAAGAAGTCGCAGGTGTCGACGATCTCCCGCACCTCGCCCAGCGCCTCGGCGTACGGCTTGCCGATCTCCCGGGTGACCAGGCGGGCCAGGCTCTCGGCGTTGGCCTCGACCAGCCGCCCGATGGAGGCGATCACCCGGCCGCGCACCGGCGCCGGCACCTTGGCCCACTCGCGCTGGGCCTCCTTGGCGGTGCGGCAGGCGGCGGCGAACGCGGCGGCGTCGGCCAGGCCGACCCGGGCCACGACCTCGCCGGGGCGGGCGGGATTGGTCGACTCGTACACGCTCTCGCCGGTGGTGTCCTTCCCACCCACGATTGACACGATCTGACGGCTCACCGGTGGCCTCCTCGTAGTTCCTCCGGACAGACAATCATCTCGCCGGAAAAAACCCAAGAATCCCGTCAGCGTGCGGTCAGTTCGCCGGGTCGGCGAGCACCTCGCGGATCACGTGCCGGGCGTTGGCCGCCATGGCCGGGTTGGTGTCCTTGTAGTAGGGGAGCTGGATGAGCGCCATGGACAGGGCCCGGCCGCGGCCGCGCGCCCAGGTGGCGTCGTCGGCGCCGAGCGCGGCCCGGAAGACCTCGCGGGCGGCGGGCGGCAGCAGGTTCCAGGCCGGGATCAGGTCGCAGGCCGGGTCGCCCGCGCCGGCCGTGCCCCAGTCGATGACCCCGCTCAGCCGGCCGTCGCGGACCAGCAGGTTGCCCGGCATCAGGTCGGCGTGCACCCAGACGGGCCCGCCCCGCCATTCGGGCGCGCTCAGCGCGTCCTTCCAGGCGGCCGTGGCGGCGGCGGTGTCGATCATGCCGTCGAGCTCGCCGATCGCGGCCCGGGTGGCCTCGTCGAGGCGGGACAGCGGGCCGCCCCGGTAGGCGCCGGGCGCGCCGGCGGGCTCGACCTCGCGCAGCGCGGCGACGAACGCCGCCAGATCGGCGGCCAGCGCCTCCCCGCCCCCGGGCAGCGCCCCGGCCTCCGGGTTGTCGCCGTCGAGCCACCGGCACACCGACCACGGCCAGGGGAACCCCTCGCCGGGCAGGCCCTCGCCGAGCACCGAGGGGATCGGGACGGGCAGCGCGGGGGCCAGCAGCGGCAGCCACCGCCGCTCCCTGGCGACGTCGCCGACGCCGTTCTCGACGCGCGGCAGGCGGACGGCCAGGTCGTCGCCGAGCCGGAAGACCGCGTTGACGGTGCCGGAGGAGGGGAAACGGCGCAGCGGGAGAGCGGCCCAGCGCGGGAACTGCGCGGCCAGCAGCCGCCGGACGAGGGCCTCGTCGATGTCGGCCTCGTCCGCGTGCATCCTGCCGCCCATGCGCGTCCCCTTCGGTCCGTACGATCCGCGGGGGCCATGTCAGCGGAGCGGGGGCGGGCGCGTCAAGTCGTCATCGCCGTCCTCACCACGACCGGGTCGGCACCGGGCCGCCGTCGCCGAGCTCGTGCCGGGCGTCGCTGGACAGTCGTCCGGCCAGGTCGGCCAGCGCCCGCGCGACGGCCAGCTCGTCCCCGACCTCGGGCATGGACGGGTCGGCGGGGTTGCGGCGGGCGTGGCCCGCGCCCTCGACCCGCGTTCCGTCCGGGATGGTCAGGACCGCCCGCGCCGAGGTGTCGTCGCCCTCCTCGGCGAGACTGATCCGGACCGTCCACTCCTTGGCTTCCATGGCTCGCCTCCTCCCGCGTACGGCTGCCCGGACACACGGCGGTAAACCGGACGGCCCGGCTACGGGCGGCGCGGGCGGCGCCAGCGGTCGTTGGCGCGGATCCAGGCCGCGTCCCAGTCGGCGTACCTGCGCCGGTCCAGCAGCCGGCGCAGCGCCGCGACGGCCCCCAGCACCAGCAGGAAGGCCAGCACCTGGACGAACGCCGCCATGCCCACGCCGCGCAGGACCACGTCGGTGCGGCTCGGCGGCGGCGTCGTGGGGTCGCCCTCGCGGTCGATCCACAAGGGGACGGTGTGGCCCACCCGCGTGCCGGCCGGCACCTGCACCTGCCCGGTCCTGGCCACCCCCGCCGGGGTGGTCCAGCTCGCCGGGACCATGGTGGTCGCCGCCTCGCCGAACGACGGGCGGACGGGCCGCGGCTCCCGCAGCGTCGTCGCGGTCACCTGTTGCCGGAAGCCGGGGCCCACGCGGGCCTCGCGCAGCCCGCCCTCGTAGGTGACCCGGCCGGCCAGCACGGCCGGCCAGACGCTCAGCAGGACGAGGAGCGCCGCCACCGCCAGCAAGGCGCTCTCCAGCCGGTCGGAGCGGCGGCGCAACGGGTTGCGGTCCGGCCGGTGCCTGCGGATCCGCAACATCGCGGCGTTTATGACGGCCCTCATCGCGCACCTCCCACGGTCACCTTTCCTCCTTCCCGCAGAAACGGCCGGTAGCCCGCCCGGGGGCAGCCGCCGTGCAGGTCAGCTCCAGGGCGCCGTCGGGTACCAGATGAGGTCGCGGCGGGCCAGGATCCGGACGTCCCAGTACAGAAGGGTGAAGACCCCGGCCACGACGAGCGCCGCGCCGGTGATGAGGGCCAGGCGGGTCGGGGTGGCGGTCAGCCAGCGGTGCGCGCGGCCCCCGGTGGCCAGGGCGAGCAGCACGAACAGGACCGACATGACGACGAGGTTGCCGGCCGACTGCAGCATGAACGCCAGCGCGCCGTACAGGGGGTTGTGGCTCTCGGCGGCGTCCCTGAAGAGCTGGCGGAACAGCGGGAACGGGCGGCCGATCAGGAAGCCGCCGATCAGCGCGCCCATGACGGCCATGCGGGCCCTCGGGTGGCGGGCCAGCGGGTCGGGCAGGTAGCCGAGCGCGGCCAGGCCCAGGTAGAGGAAGGCCAGCCCGATCAGCCCGAACGTGACCATCGCCTGGACCAGGCCGGGGGACAGGGTGCCCGGCGCGGGCCTGGCCGTGGCGAACTGCGGCATGGCGGTGCCCACGATCCCCACCACGACGCCGTACGCGCCGGACACGGCCAGCGCGCCGGCCGCCAGCCAGCCGAGCGGGCGCAGCGTCCCGCGGATCCGGGCGCCGACCGACGGCCTGGCCCCGACCAGGGGCGCGACCGCGCCGAGCGCGGCGATGTTGCAGGCGGTGAACGAGCCCGCCAGGCCGGAGGCGAAGGCGAACACGATGCCGGAGAGCGTCCCGGTGATGGGGGTGGCGTCGGCGTCGCGGCCGAGCATCGTGTCGGCGACCGTCGAGCCGATCGTCTGGTCCACGAACTCGGCCGACCACACCACGGTCAGCAGGAATCCCGCCAGGGCGCTGAGCAGCAGCACGAGTCCGCGGCGGCGGGCGGGGGCGGAGTCGACGGCGGGGGTCGCGGCGAGGGGCAGGGTCATGGTGGTTCCCCTTCTCGTCCAGCGGGAGGCGGCGCCGCGCACGGGCGGACGCCGGGCGTCCCGGGGGGGTGAACGTGTACACGCCGTGCAAGTTCTGTGACGACGGCCTGGACGTGATCAGGGCAGGGCGCCAGGCCGGACTGGGCCGGTTGGTGGGATCTCCGAACGGGATATTGCCACGTTTAGCACGAAATTCCGGGTAGTTAAAGGCGCCGCCCACCCCTGCCGGGACGTCACACCCTCCTGATCCGCACGCCGTTCCCGTTGACGACCCGCTGCGTGTGCCCGAGCCGGACGGTGAGCCCCGGCATCCCGGCCAGCGGGCTCACGTCGAGGTCGTGCCCCATCTTGAACAACCTCAGGCTGCGCAGCTGGGGGAGAGCGGCGAGGGGCGAGAGGTCGGTCACGCCGGGGCAGATGGCCAGCGTCAGTTGGGTGAGCTGATCCTGCCCGCGCAGCGGGGCGAGATCCGTCAGGGTGTCGCAGTTGCGCAGGTAGAGAGTGGTCAGCGGGAAGCGCTCGAGTACCGCGAGGTCGATGAGATCGATTGCGTCGAGGTACAGGTCGGCGATGGAGGGGCAGCTTCGGGCGGCGGTCTCGAGGCAGGCGGCCGCCCCGGTGATGCCATCGAGCCACAGCGTCTTGAGCAGCCGCATCCCGGCGAACACCGCCCCCGGAACCGGCAGGCGGTCTCCCGTGAGGAACAAGAACTCCAGCTCGCTCTGCCGGGACAGCGGCTCCTGCCAGGAGTCCGGATCGTCGGCGAGTGGTTCCAGGCCGAGTTCGCTCAGGCGAGGCAGACGGTCGAGGATGACCGGATCGAACCGGACTCCCTGGAGCCACAGGTCGTTGAGCCCCGGCAGCCTCTCCATGGCGCCGAGGTCGAGGGCGGGCGCGGTGAGCCAACGCAACTGCAGGGTTTCCAGGTGAGGCAGCCGCTCCACACCGTCCAGAGAGCTGATCGGGGCGTACTGCAGGCTCAACACCCGCACTTGCGGCATGTCGCGGAGGAAGCGCAGGTCGGGGAGAGGGGTGGGCACGGTGACCGTCACGTTGGCCGCCTTCAGGTGGGTGGCGCTGCGGAGATGGCGGGAGCCGAAGAAGGTGACGTCCTCCATGTCGGCCAGGACGCGGCTGGCGTAGACGTCGGCGTCGAAGTACTGCCAGCCCTGGCGAAGCTGGTCCTGCACCCTGTAGCGCTGGTCCGTGGCGTAGCTCGCCAGGCGGTCCAGGGCCTCCGGGCCGTTGATCAGGTAAGTCGTGCGGATCGTCATCGCCGCCCGCCGCTCCGGCAGGGCCGTCAGGTCGCGGGGCAGGCGGCGCAGGATCTCCTCGCCCGCCGCCGCCAGCAGGGTCGCCTCCTCCTCCGTACGCGGCGGGATCACCTCCGCCAGGCACGACTCCACCCGGTCGCGCAGCCCCGCCGGGATCTCCTGGACGGTCTCCAGGCACGCGGCCACCAGCAGCCGCAGCCTGCGGGCGTGCTTGCCGCCCTGGTCGGCCCGGTCCAGCAGGCCGCTCAGCAGCTCACCGCGCAGCCGGCCGTTCGCGTGCCCGGCGGCCATCACCACGACCTCGCGCCACTGGTCCAGGTGGGCCCGCTCGACCGCGGCCTCGACGTCCTCGTCCTCCACGAGCTGCCCGGCGGCCAGGTACTCCTGCACGGTCCGGTGGGCGAAGTCGATCCGGCCGGGCACCGGCTCGCGCAGCACGCCGCTCCTGCGCAGCAGGTGTTCCAGCACGTCGGAGGCGGTGTGCGAGACGCGGGTCATCGAGGCGAGCTTCTGCTCGACCCGGCGCAGCGCGGTCGCCTTCGACAGCTCGGAACGGCCCATCGACACCAGCCGCCAGGCCAGGTCGCGCAGGATCCACACCTTCTGGCCGGGGTCGAGGGACACGTCGTCGTCGATCCGCCGCTCGGCGTCGCGGCGTTCCAGCAGCAGGCTGAGCACGGCGTCGTAGAAGCCCATCCGGCTGCGCGGCAGCTGGGTGCGGCGGTCGAGGTTGAGCGCGCACAACATGGCGGCCAGCAGCGGGGTCGAGGCGACCACGCCGAGGTGCGGATTGGACTCCATGCGGGCCAGCAGGGCGACCTCGTAGCCCTCCAGCTCGCCGGGCTCGCACGGCAGGCTCGGGCAGTCGCGCATCGCGACGTGCCACTGGCGGATCAGCTCCCGCTGGTCGTCGGGCGTCATCGGCTCCAGCGTGCACGCCGCGAACCCCTCGTCGGCCAGCCAGCGGGCGTCGGCGGCCGTCGGACGCGAGGTCACCACGACCCGCAGCCCCGGATAGGCCGCCAGCAGCCGCGACAACCACTCCCGCACGGCCGGCCGGTGCCGGACGAGCAGCTCGTCCACCCCGTCGACCAGCAGCAGGCCGCGGCCGGAGTCCAGCACGCGCTCCACCCAGCCGCGCGGCATGCGCCCGGCGACCTCCCGCGCGACGTCGTCGAGGAAGGCGGCGGGCGCGGGCAGGCGTCCCGACGAATGGCTCCTCAGCTTGATCATCAGCGGCACGCAGCCGTTCCAGGCGGCCAGGTCGCCCGAGAAGCCGCCGCGCGCGGCGGTCACCGCGAGCCAGCGCAGCAACGTGCTCTTGCCCGAACCCGCGTCGCCGCGCAGCAGCGTGAGCCGGGCGCGGCCGAGCGCCGACTCGATGCGCTCGGTGCCGCGCTCGGCGGGATGGCCGCCGGTGAGCGCGGCGATCGACAGCCGCTCCGGCGCGCGCGGCCCGCGCTCGCCGGAGGAGACGTTGAGGCTGATGTAGGCCATGCTCAGCGACGTGCGCGGCCGGTAGGTCTCCACCCGGACGCCGAACAGCTCGACCTCGTCGAGGGTGCGGCTGGCGAAACCGAGGTAGAGGCGTTCGAACGCGGCGTCGTCCTGGGTGCCCTCCGGGGCCTCCAGCGTGCGCTGCGGCAGCCTGGCGAGCAGCCGTTCCACGCCCTCGGCCAGGCCGCTGAGCCTGCCCAGCGTCTCGGTGGCGGCGCGCGGCACGTACTGGGGGAGCTGCCGCATCAGGCCGACCAGGCAGTCGACGGACTCGGCGAGCAGCACGGCGTACAGGCGGTCCTCGGCCTCCCCGAGGCGCGGTTCCGGGAGGGCGGCCAGGACGCGCTCGGCGAGCTTGGCCGGGTCGGCGTCGGAGTCGAACAGCGCCTCGTCCGACAGGTCGGCGGCGCGCAGCGCGGCCACGGTCTCCAGCAGGACGGCGGCCCGCGCGGACTCGTCCAGCCCGCGGAACTCCTGCTCGATGAGGCGCGACAGCCGCCCCTCGACGGCCAGCGCGATGCCCTGGAGCTGGTTGTCGATCTTCCGGGGCGCCAGCCGGTCGCGAAAGCCGCTCTGGACCAGGTCCTTCAGCTCACTCGTCCGGTCTTTGCGCGCGGCCCGGACGGCCAGCCATTCGCGCATGGCGCGCTCCGCGACGCTCTTCCCAGCGGCGGTCAGGGCCGCCTCGATGCCCGGCATGCCTTCTATATAAGACGATCTTTACGATCACGCGGTGAAATCGGCGAAGTCGAACCCCGGCGACACGACGCAGCTCACCAGCACCGCCTCGTCCCCGGCCGGGCGGGCGGACTGCCACACGCCGCCGGGCACGACCGCCTGCGGCACCTGCCCCCGCTCGACCAGCGGGCCCAGGACGACGTCGCGGTCCCCCACGGTCAGGCTCAGCGGGCCGCCCCGGTGCCACAACCACACCTCGTCCGACCTGACGACGTGCGGGACGGACTCCTCGCCCGGCTGGAGCAGGAAGTAGATGCCGGTGGCGCTCGCGCGAGGCCCCGGGTAGCCGTCGGGCCGGACCGTGACGGGCGAGCGCCAGGTCTCGCGGTACCAGCCGCCCTCCGGATGGGGGAGCAGGTCGAGCGCGGCGGCCACGGGCGGGCGCTCGTCGAAGCCGACGGGCGCGCCGGTGACGTCGCGCCGCAGGAAACGGGTGCCGTCGAGGACGGCCTGGCCGTCGAGCGCGGCGGCCAGCGCCATGGCGGCGGCCTCGTCGGCGACCTCGGTGGGCGCGCCGTCGGGATAGATCCTCAGCTCCACATGGCCGATCTTACGAGGGCCCGGGGCGCGCGGGGACCACGTTGGGCGGACGGGCCGCCCGCCGGACGAACTGTCGGTCGGCCTGGCTAGTCTGCGGCAGGTGATCGAACGGTGGAGCCTTGATCAGGTGCTCGCCCTCGCCCCCGACGCGTCGTCCAGGAAGGCGGCTCAGGGGGTGGCCGCGGCGGGCAGGTGGTCCTCGCGCGGCACGACGGGCAGCGTCCTCTACGGCGAGTGCGAGGGCAGCGGGTCCAAGCCCTACCTGGCGTGCGTCGACCTGACCGAGCCCGCCTACCGGTGCAGCTGCCCCAGCCGCAAGTTCCCCTGCAAACACGCGCTGGGCCTGCTGCTGCTGTGGTCGGCCGGCGGCGTGCCCGCCGAGGAGGCCGCGCCGCAGTGGGTCACCGAGTGGCTCGACGGCCGCGCCGAGCGCGCCGCCAGGTCCGCCGCCCGCGCCGAGACCCCGCGCGCCGAGACCCCGCGCGACGAGACCCCGCGCGACGAGGCCGCCGGGACCGGGACCGGGGCCGGGGCCGGCGCCGGGGCGGGGAAGGCGGAGTCGGTGCGGCAGGCGCGGGTGGGGGCCGGGCTGGCGGAGCTGGAGCGCTGGCTGGCCGACCAGATCCGCCAGGGCCTCGCGTCCTCCGCCGAGCACGACTGGGACGGCCTGGCCAAGCGCCTCATCGACGCCCAGGCCCCCGGCGTCGCGGGCCTGGTGTCCCGGCTGACCCAGGTGCGCGCGGAGGACGACTGGCCCGGCCGGCTCCTGGAGGAGTACGCGTTGATCAACCTGCTCGCCGTCGCCCATCGCCGCCGCGCCGAGCTGCCCGCGCCTCTGGCCGAGACCGTCCGCATCCGCACCGGTTTCCCGGTCACCCGGGAGGAGGTGCTGGCCGGGCCGGCGGTGCGCGACCACTGGCACGTGCTCGGCCGCCGCGACGACGAGCACGACCGGCTGACCGCGCGCCGCGTCTGGCTCAAGGGCCGCGCCACCGGCCGGGCGGCGCTGATCCTCTCCTTCGCCCCGCCCGGCCAGTCCCTCGACGCCTCGCTGGTCACGGGCACCACGATCGACGCCGACCTCGCCTTCTACCCCGGCGCCGCGCCCCTCCGCGCCCTCGTCGCCGCCCGCCACGACACCGACCCCCTTCCCGGCGAGGGCGCTCCACCGGCCGGGGTGCCGGCCGGCGAGGCGCTGGAGGAGGTGGCGCGGGTGCTGGCCGACGACCCCTGGACCGAGTCGTGGCCGCTCGTGCTGGCCGGCGTCGTCCCCGGCCGCACGGCGGTCGGCGGGCTGCCGCTGCACCGCCGCGCCCGCGACCCCTGGCGGCTGATCGCCGTCTCCGGCGGCCGTCCCGTCACGCTGGCCGCCGAATGGACCCCGCAGGGCCTGCGCCCGCTCACCACCTACGACGACGACGGAACGGCGGTGCTCCTGTGACCTGGGACGACCTGGCCTCCACGGCCCTGGTGGGCACCGACCGCAGGCCGTACCGGGGAGACCTGCTGGCGGCCGCCGCCGTCGAGACGGCCCGGCGGCGTGCGGGCCGCGGCCCGGTCGAGGCCGCGGCGCCGTCCCCCGCCCCCGACGAGGAGCTGCCCGCCGTGGGCAGGCGCGCGGCCGAGCGGCTGGTCCGGATCATGGGCGGCGACTACGAGCGCCTGCTGCCCGAATGGCTGGCCGCGGCCGCCGCGACCGGCCGCAGGGTGCCCTGCGACGTGCTGCCCGACCTGCTCGAACGAGGCCGGCGCGACCGCTCGATCCGCGCCCATCTGGGCGTCCTGGCCGGGCAGCGCGGCCGCTGGCTGGCCGGACTCAACCCGGCGTGGGGCTACCTGCTGGAGGAGCCCACCGGCGAGACCTGGGAGCTCGGCGGCCCCGCCGACCGCCGCGCCCACCTGCGCGCCCTGCGCGCCGCCGACCCCGCCGCGGCCAGGGAGCTGCTGGAGAGCACCTGGGAGCGGGAGACGCCCGACGACCGGGCCGAGTTCGTCGAGCTGCTGGCCGACGGGCTCGCCATGGGCGACGAGCCGTTCCTGGAGGCCGCGCTCGACGACCGCCGCCGGGAGGTCCGCCAGGCCGCCGCCAACCTGCTGACCCGGCTGCCCGGCTCCCGCCTGTCCAGGCGCATGGCCGAGCGGGCGCGGGCCTGCGTGTCGATCTCCGGCTCGGCCATCGCCGTCGAGGCGCCCCTGGAGTGCGACCGGGCGATGGAGCGCGACGGCGTGCGTCCCAAGCCGCCGCGCGGCATCGGCGAGCGGGCCTGGTGGCTGCAGCAGATCCTGGCCCGCGCCCCGCTGGGCTTCTGGGGCCGGCCGCCGTCCGCGCTGCTGAAGATGCGCGTCCCCGACTGGGACGCCGAGGTGAAGGCCGCCTGGGTCCGGGCCGCGGTGCTGCAGAAGGACCCCGAGTGGGCGCGCGCGATGTTCGGCTGGGACCCGATCGCCGACCTGCTCGAAGCGCTCCCGCCCGCCGAGCAGCAGGAGCTCGCCGCGGGCTTCGTCCAGAAGCACGACCTCGACAGCCAGTTGATCATGGTGCTCGGCGGCGTCTCGTCCCATTGGCGGGAGGGCCTGGCCACGGCCGTCCTGCACAAGATCGTCAAGGTGGCGGCCGTCCAGCCGTGGAACCTCGGCGAGCTGGTCAAGCTGGCGGGCGAGCACATCGACCCCGCGCTGTTCCCGCTGGCCGAGAGCTACTCGCCGGTGGCGCCGATCCAGCAGGTCGCCGCCCTCCTGCGTTTCCGTGCCGACATGTACAAGGAGCTCGCATGACCGTCCTGCGTCCCCACGCCGAAGACCAGTACGCCGAGGAACTGGCCTACCTGGCCAAGGACGACGACCGCCCCCGGCCCCCCGGCTGGAAGTTGTCGCCGTGGGCGGTGACCCGCTACATCCTGGGCGACGACGACCGCGTCACCCCCAAATACGTCGGCGCCCGCCGCATCGTCGAGGTCGCCGTGGCCACGCTCGCGACCGACCGCGCGCTGCTGCTGCTCGGCGTGCCAGGCACGGCCAAGACGTGGTTGTCGGAGCATCTGGCCGCCGCCGTCAGCGGCGACTCGACGCTGCTCGTCCAGGGCACCGCGGGCACCGCCGAGGAGGCCGTCCGGTACGGCTGGAACTACGCCAGGCTGCTGGCCGAGGGCCCCTCGTTCGAGGCGCTGACCCCCTCGCCGGTGATGCGCGCCATGGCCGAGGGGCGCGTCGCCCGCGTCGAGGAGCTGACCCGCATGCCCTCCGACGTCCAGGACGCGCTGATCACCGTCCTGTCGGAGAAGACGCTGCCGATCCCCGAGCTCAACCGCGAGGTCCAGGCCGAGCGCGGCTTCAACGTCATCGCCACCGCCAACGACCGCGACCGGGGCGTCAACGAGCTGTCCAGCGCCCTGCGCCGCCGCTTCAACACCGTCGTGCTGCCCGTGCCCGCCAGCGCCGAGGAGGAGGTGCACATCGTCGCCCGCCGTGTCACCCAGCTCGGCCGCTCGCTGGAGCTGCCGGAGACCTCCACCGGCCTGGCCGAGATCAGGCGCGTGGTGACCGTCTTCCGCGAGCTGCGGGCCGGCGTCACCGAGGACGGCCGCACCAAGGTCAAGTCGCCGAGCGGCACCCTGTCCACGGCCGAGGCGATCTCGGTGCTCACCAGCGGCATCGCGCTGGCCGCCCACTTCGGCGACGGCGTGCTGCGGCCCGCCGACGTCGCGGCCGGGATCGTCGGCGCGGTGGTGCAGGAGCCGGTCTCCGACCGGGTGGTGTGGCGCGAGTACCTGGAGACCGTGGTGCGCGAGCGTCCCGACTGGCGCGACTTCTACCGCGCCTGCCGCGAGGTGTCATGAGCGCCGTCTCCGTGCTGGGCGTGCGCCACCACGGCCCCGGCTCGGCCCGCGCGCTGCGGCGCGAGCTCGAACGCCTGCGCCCCGACGCGGTCCTCGTCGAGGGGCCGCCGGAGGCCGACGCGCTGGTGGCGCTCGCCCCCGACCTGGAGCCGCCGGTCGCGCTGCTCGCGCACGTGCCCGGCGCGCCGGCCAGGGCCGCGTTCTGGCCGTTCGCGCAGTTCTCGCCCGAATGGCAGGCGATCCTGTACGGCGTCGCGGCCGGCGTCCCGGTGCGCTTCTGCGACCTGCCCGCCGCCCACTCCCTGGCCGACGACGAGGAGCACGACGAGACCGGCGACGGGCTGCGGGCCGACCCGATCGGCGCGCTGGCCGCCGCGGCCGGGCACGACGACCCAGAACGCTGGTGGGAGGACGTCGTCGAGCACCGCGGCGACACCCCCTTCGAGGTGATCGCCGAGGCCATGGCCGCCGTACGCGAGGGCCACGTGCCGGCCGGCCGGGAGGCCAGGCGCGAGGCGTACATGCGCAAGGCGCTGCGGGCCGCGATCAAGGAGGGGTTCGGCACGATCGCGGTGGTCTGCGGCGCCTGGCACGTGCCCGCGCTCACCGGGCCGCTGCCCCCGGCCGCCGCCGACAACGCGCTGCTGCGCGGCATGCCGAAGGTGAAGGCCGAGCTGACGTGGGTGCCCTGGACGTACGGGCGGCTGGCCTCCTGGAGCGGCTACGGCGCGGGCATCACCTCGCCGGGCTGGTACCACCACCTGTTCACCGTCCCCGACCGGCCGGTCGAGCGCTGGCTCACCGAGGCCGCCGCCGTGCTGCGCGAGGAGGGGCTGCCGGTCTCCTCCGCGCACGTCATCGAGTCCGTGCGCCTGGCCGGCGCCCTGGCCGGGCTGCGCGGCCGGCCGCTGGCCGGGCTGGGCGAGGTGACCGAGGCGGCCAGGGCGGTGCTGTGCGAGGGCGACGACCTGGCCGTCGAGCTGATCCAGCGGCGGATGGTCGTCGGCGACCGGCTCGGCCACGTCACCGACGGCACCCCGATGGTCCCGCTCCAGCGCGACCTGCGCGAGCAGCGGCGGCGGCTGAAGCTGCGGCCCGAGGCCCTCGACCGGGAGCTCGACCTCGACCTGCGCAAGCCGCTCGACCTGGAGCGCAGCCACCTGCTGCACCGGCTGCGGCTGCTGGAGGTGGGCTGGGGCACCCCGGGGCAGGCGCGCGGCAAGGGCACGTTCCGCGAGTCCTGGACGTTGCAGTGGCGGCCCGAGCACGACCTCGCCCTCATCGAGCACGCCGCACTCGGCACCACCGTCGCCGCCGCGGCCGCCCGGCGCGCCCGCGACCTGGCCGGGGCCGCGTCGGCGGCGCTCGCCGACCTGACCGCGCTGGTGGAGCAGTGCCTGCTGGCCGACCTGCCGCAGGCGCTGCCCGGCGTGCTCGCCGCGCTGTCGGCCAAGGCGGCGCTGGACACCGACGTCACCCAGCTGATGGCGGCGCTGCCCGCGATGGTCCGCGCCCACCGGTACGGCGACGTGCGCGGCACCTCGGCCGAGGGGCTGGCGGTGATCGTGCGCTCGATGCTCGACCGCATCTGCGTCGGGCTGCCGGTCGCGGTCACCGCGCTCGACGACGACGCGGCGGCCGAGCTGCTCAAACACGTCGACGCCGTGCACGCCGCCGTCGCCCTGCTCACCGAACCCCCCACCGACCCACCGCCCCCCGTGGCGGCCGACGCGGCCGGGGCGGACGGCGGCGGTGGCGCGGGGGAGACCGCCGAGGAGGGCGGGGCGGGCGGTTCGCCGCGGGCCCGGTGGCTGAGCACGTTGCGGGGCATCGCCGACCGGCAGGACCTGCACGGGCTCATCGAGGGCCGGCTCACCCGCGTCCTGCTCGACTGCGGCGAGCTCGCCGACGCGGACGACCGCATGTCCAGGGCCATGTCCCGGGGGCAGACCCCGGTCCGGGCGGCGGCCTGGGTCGAGGGGTTCCTGTCCGGCGGCGGCCTGCTCCTGGTGCACGACCCGCGCCTGCTGGGCCTGGTCGACGCCTGGCTGACCGCGCTGCCCGCCGACCAGTTCACCGACGTGCTGCCGCTGCTGCGCCGCACGTTCGGCGGCTTCGCCGTGCCGGAGCGGCGGGCCGTCGGCGAGCGGGTGAGCGCGGCGGGCCGCGCAGGCGGCGCCGGCGGCGCCGGCGGCGGGAACGAGCCGCACATCGACGAGCGGCGCGCGGCGGGAGCCGTGGCGACCGTGCTGGCGATCATCGGGAGAGACCGTGGATGAGCGCATGCGCAGGTGGCGGCTGGTGCTCGGGGGCGGCGACGCCGACGGCACCGGCTGCGCCCTGCAGGGTGCCGACGCGCAGATGGACGCGGCCCTGGCCGCCGTCTACGACCACGACGGCCGCGAGGGGCAGAGCCGGCGCGAGGGCGGCCTCGGGGCGTCCGCGCCGCGGGTGGCCCGCTGGCTGGGCGACATCCGCACGTACTTCCCGTCCACGGTCGTCCAGGTCATGCAGAAGGACGCGATCGAGCGGCTGAACCTCACCAGGCTGCTGCTCGAACCGGAGATGCTGGAGGCCGTGGAGCCCGACGTGCACCTGGTCGGCACGCTGCTGGCGCTCAACCGGGTGATGCCCGCGCAGGCCCGCGAGTCGGCCAGGGCGGTGGTGCGCAAGGTCGTCGACGAGCTCGAACGCCGGCTGGCCGACCGCACCAGGGCGGCGGTGACGGGCGCGCTCGACCGTTCGGCGCGCACCCACCGGCCCAGGCGGGTGGCCGACATCGACTGGGACCGGACGATCCGGGCGAACCTCAAGAACTACCTGCCCGACCGGAACACGGTGGTCCCGTCGCGGCTCGTCGGCTACGCGCGCCGGCAGCGGTCGGTGCAGCGCGAGGTGGTGCTCTGCATCGACCAGAGCGGTTCGATGGCGGCCTCGGTGGTGTATTCGAGCGTGTTCGGGGCGGTCCTGGCCTCGATGCGGTCGCTGAAGACGTCGCTGGTGGTGTTCGACACGGCGGTGGTCGACCTGACCGAGCAGTTGCACGACCCGGTCGAGCTGCTGTTCGGCACCCAGCTCGGCGGCGGCACCGACATCAACCGGGCGATCGCCTACTGCCAGGGCCTCGTCACCCGCCCGGCCGACTCCGTCTTCGTCCTGGTCAGCGACCTGTACGAGGGCGGCGTGCGGGAGGAGATGCTGCGCCGGGTGGCGGCGATGACCCAGGCCGGCGTGCAGGTGATCGTGCTGCTCGCGCTCTCCGACGAGGGCGCGCCCTTCTACGACCACGACAACGCCGCCGCGCTGGCCGCGATGGGCGTGCCCGCGTTCGCCTGCACCCCCGACGCCTTCCCCGACCTGATGGCCGCCGCCATCGAACGCCGCGACATCGCGCGCTGGGCCGAACGCCACGTCAGCAGCTGACCCGGGCGCGCGAACGGCCGCGGCTCCACCCCCGCAGGGGAGCCGCGGCCGGGCCGGCGGTCAGTGGCCGGCCTGTTCGGGGCGGGCCTTGCGCGGCATGAGGAACGACAGGGCGAACGTCACCGCCAGCAGCCCGACCTCGACCCAGACGGTCACCTGCATCGCCGAGCCGAAGCTCCACTCGTCCTTGAGCAGGTTGAAGAAGAGCGTGCCGAGCACGGCGGTGCCGAGCGCGCCGCCGAGCTGCTGGACGGCGGTCATCGTGCCCGACGCCGACCCCGACTCGTGCGGCTCGACGCCGGCCAGCACGATGTCGAAGAACGGCGCCATGGTCAGGCCCATGCCGATGCCGACCAGCGCCAGCCCGGGGGCGAGCTGCCAGACGCCGACGTCGGTGCCGGCCAGCTGGATGGTCACCCCGAGCACGGCCGCGCCGGCGGCCATCACGACCACGCCGATCTGCAGCAGCCCGCGGCCCAGCTTCTCCTGGAGCCCGGACATGGCCAGGCCGAAGCCGAGCACGCCGCCGACCGCCTGGGGAAGGCTGGCCAGGCCCGCCTTGAGCGGGCTGAAGTGCAGGCCGGCCTGCATGTAGATGCTGAAGACCAGGCTGAGGCCGATCATGCCGGAGAAGAACGCCAGACCGGCCACCAGGCCCCCGGAGAAGGCCCGCTTGCGGAACAGGCTGGGCGTGACCAGCGGGTCCTTGCCGGACGCGGCGCGGCGCGACTCGTACCGGCCGAACAGGGCGAAGACGACCAGCGAGGCGGCCATCGAGACGAACGTCCAGGCGGGCCAGCCGAGCTCGCGGCCCTGGATCAGCGGGTAGATCAGCAGGAACCCGGCGACCGAGACCAGGCCGACGCCGACCAGGTCGAGCCGGGTGGCGTTCGAGAGGCGGAACTCGGGCAGGAAGCGGATGCCGGCGACGGCGGCGGCCAGGCCGATGGGCAGGTTGATCAGGAAGATCATGCGCCAGCCGGTGCCGAAGAAGTCGGCGTCGACCAGCCAGCCGGCCAGCACGGGCCCGCCGACCGACGAGATCGTCATGACGGGCCCGAACATGCCGAACGCCTTGCCCATCTCCTGCGGCGGGAACATCTCCTTGATCAGCCCCAGCCCCTGCGGCAACATCACGGCGCCGAACAGGCCCTGCAGCACCCGGCTGGCGATGAGCATCTCGGGGCTGCCCGCCACTCCGCACAGCAGCGAGGCGGCGGTGAAGCCGAAGGCGCCGATGAGGAACATGCGCTTGCGGCCGAACAGGTCGCCGAGCCGCCCGCCGGTGACCAGGCCGACGGCCATGGCCAGCGTGTAGCCGGCGCCGAGCCACTGCACGAGGCTGTCGCTGCCGCCCAGGTCGGCGCGGATGGTGGGGGCGGCGATCGTGGTGATCAGCGCGTCGAGCAGGTCCATCACCTCGGCGGCCAGGATCACGAAAAGGGCGGCCCAGCGCCACCGGTAGGGCGCGACGGCCTCCGTGGCCTGCCCCGCATTGGTCACTGTCACAGGAACTCCTTCAGAACGCCGTTCTTGGTTACGAACACTGTTCGTTTACGAACACCGTTTTAGTGGCGAACGGTGTTCGTGTCAAGTACAGTGTTCGCCATGGGGAGCAAGGAAGAAGCGGTGCCGGTGCCGCCGTGGCGCAAGTCCCGCAAGCAACCGCAGATCAGGCGGCAGCTCAGCCAGGAGCTCATCGTCGAGACCGGGCTGCGCGTCCTCGACGCCGAAGGGCTCGACGCGCTCAGCATGAGACGCGTCGCCCAGGAGCTCGACACCGGCCCCGCCTCGCTGTACGCCCACGTGGCCAACAAGGAGGAGCTGCTCGAACTGGTCTACGACCGGGTGCTCGGCGAGATCAGGCTGCCCGAGCGCGACCCGGCCCAGTGGAAGGACCAGCTCAGGTCGTACGCGCTGGAGGTCTACCGGGTGCTCAACAGGCACGCCGACGTCGCCAGGGCGGCCCTGGCGAACATCCCCTCGGGCGGCAACTCCCTGCGCACCGGCGAGTTCGTCTACGGCCTGCTGCTGGAGGCCGGCATGCCGCCGCGCGAGGCCGCCCTGTGCCTCGACCGCCTGTCCCTCTACCTCATCGGCGACGCCTACGAGGGCTCGGTGCACATCAGCCGGATGCGCGCCGCCGGCCTGTCCTCGCAGGAGGAGTACTTCGCCTCCTTCGCCGGCCAGATCGCCGACTACTACCGCGCCCTGCCCCGCGACCGCTTCCCCTACCTGGTCGAGCACATCGACGACCTGATCGACGCCGGCGGCGAGGAACGTTTCCGCTACGGCCTGGAACTGCTGCTCGACGGCATCGAGTCGCGCATGCCTTAGGCCCAATTGCCTAGGCCCCGCGCCCGATGTGCCGGTCCGGGCTTCCTCGTAGCTTTACCGTCATGACTACGACTGTTGATCCGATCGAGGACGTCGCCCCGGCCCCGGCCGGGGTGTTGTCCGCGCAGTACCGGGCGCTCAGCGTCGGCCTGGTCGCGCTCGTCATGCTGGTGGCCTTCGAGGCGATGGCGGTGGCGACCGCGATGCCGATCGTGGCCCGCGACCTCGACGGCATGCCCCTGTACAACCTGGCCTTCAGCGCCACCCTCGCGGCCAGCGTGATCGCGACCGTGCTCGGCGGCAGGTGGAGCGACGTGCGGGGGCCGGTGCAGCCGATCGCCGTCGGCGTGGTCGCCTTCGTGGCCGGGCTGCTGGTCGCCGGGTTCGCGCCCACGATGGAGGTGCTGGTCGCCGGGCGGTTCGTCCAGGGGCTCGGCGCCGGGTTGATCCAGGTGTCCCTGTACGTGCTGGTCGCCCGGGTCTTCCCAGGGGCCATGCATCCCAAGGTGTTCGCGTTGTTCTCGGCCGCCTGGGTGGTGCCCTCCATGATCGGCCCGGCCATCGCCGGGTTCGTCGTGGAGAACGTGAGCTGGCGTTGGATCTTCCTCGGCGTCTCCGCGCTGGTCATCCCCGCGGCGCTGCTGCTGTGGCGCGGCACCGCGGGCCGCTCGGCCGAGCGCGGCTCCGCCGAACCCGCCCCCGGCATCGGCCGCAAGCTCGTCTGGGCCACGCTGACCGCCGTCGCCGCCGCCCTCATCCAGTACGGCAGCGCCGCGAAGCTGGACGGCCTGCCGCTGCTCGTGGCCGGCGTCGTCCTGCTGGCCGTGGCCCTGCCCAGGCTGCTGCTGCCCGGCTCGCTGCGCGCCGCCCGCGGCCTGCCGTCCGCCCCCGTGCTGCGCGGCCTGGCCTACGGCTCGCTCATGGCCGCCGAGGTGCTCATCCCGCTCATGCTGATGAAGGAGCGCGGCCTGACCGCCACCGGCGCGGGCGTCGTCCTCACGGTGGGGGCGCTCGGCTGGTCCACCGGCTCCTGGATCAAGGGCCGCGGCACGATCAGCCACATGGCCGCCATCCGCGGCGGCGCCGCGATGATCGCCGTCGGCATCGCGCTGGTGTCGCTCGTGCTCGTGGACTCCCTGCCCATCGCGATCGCCTACGTCGCCATGGCCGTCTCCGGCCTCGGCATCGGCGCGCTGCACCCCACGGTGTCCGTGCTGGTGCTGGAGATGTCCAAGGAGGGGGAGGAGGGGCAGAACAGCGCGGCCGTGGGCGTCGGCGAGTCGGTGTTCACCGTCGTGGCCGTCGCCGTCAGCGGCGCCCTGTTCACCGCCACGGGCGAGAACTACGCCGTGGGGCTCGGATTCACCGTCGTGCTCGCCGTCCTGGCCGTCGTGCTGGCCCCCCGTTTTGTGCAGTCCGCCAAGGCAGGCACTATGGAAGGGACCGCGTCATAGTGATGAGAACGTCATAGTGCTGAGAACGCTGCCAAACGCATCGGCGTGGATGGCCTTCACCAGGCGCGACGACTCTCTCGTCATGGCTTAAGGGGGGTTCATGCCGCGAGTGCGGGAGCTGGAGGTCTTCCGGCTGGTCCTGCCGTACGGCGCGAGGTCGGAGAGCCTGCTCGTCAAGCTCACCGACCACGGCGGCATGACCGGCTGGGGCGAGGCCCTCTCACCGGAGCCCAAAGCCTGGTCGCGGCTGGAGGAGTCGCTGGCCGCGCTGCTGATCGGCGTCGACTGGGAGCACCCCGACGCCGTGCCGAGCGGCGATCCGGCCGTCGACATGGCCTGCTGGGACCTGTGGACCAGGATGCGCGGCGTGCCGCTCGCGCACGCGATCGGCGGCACCCGCACCTCGGTGATGGCCACCGTGCGCCTGGCGCCCGACCCGTCCGTCGAGAGCCTGGTCGCCCGCGTCAACCAGCAGGTCTGCGCCGGTTACGGGCACGTCACCCTCGACATCAGGCCCGGCTGGGACGTCGAGCCCGTCCGCGCGGTGCGGCGCGCCTACCCCGCCCTGACTTTGGCCGTCGACGGCGGCAACGCCTACACCGACCTCGGCCAGCTCGTCGCCCTCGACTCCTACGGCCTGGAGGTCATCGAGCGGCCCTTCCCGCTCGGCGACGTGCACGCGCACGCCGCGCTCCAGGACGACGTGGCCGCCTCGGTCGCCGTCGAGGTGCGCTCGACCGCCGAGCTGGACGACTACCTGACCCTGCGCGCCGCCAGGGTGCTCCTGCTGCGCCCCACCGCCTTCCCGTCGTTGTCGGAGGCCCGCCGGGCGCACGACCGGGCCGCCGCCGCCGGCTGGGACATCCAGTGCGCGGGCGGCCAGGGAGCCGGCCTGGCCAGGGCGGCCACGGTGGCGGTCGCCAGCCTGCCCGGCTGCACGCTGCCGTGCGACGTCACCCAGCCGCCGAAGCAGAACCAGATCGTCACGCCGCTGGTGGGCGCGAACGCGGGCGTCATCGCCGTCCCGCTCACCCAGCCCGGCCTGGGCCACACGATCGACGAGACCCGCCTCGGCCGCCTGGCCAAGGAGTCCTTCCACGCATGACCGGCCCGCATGACCGGCCCGCACGACCGCCCCGCATGATCGACCCGGAGCACCGATGACCGAGCGCGACCCCGACGCCGACGCCAGGCGGCTGGCCGCCCGATCGCTGGCCGCCGACGACCCGACCGGCTGGTTCGAGGACCTCTACGCCGAGTCGGCGACCGGCGACGCGAGCGTGCCCTGGGACTCGCGCACCCCGCACTTCCTGCTCGTGGAGTGGACCGCCGGACGCGGCCCCGGCGGCGGGCGGGCGCTCGTGGTGGGCGCGGGCCTGGGCGACGACGCCGAGCACGTGGCGGCCCTCGGGCACGCGACGGTCGCCTTCGACGTGAGCGCGTCGGCCGTGCGCCTGGCCCGCGAGCGGTTCCCGGACAGCCCGGTCGACTACGTCACCGCCGACCTGCTCGACCCGCCCGCCGCCTGGCGGCACGCCTTCGACCTGGTGGTGGAGATCATGACCGTGCAGGCCCTTCCGGAGGAGCTGCACGCCCGCGCCACCGAGAGCGTCGCCGGGTTCGTCCGCCCCGGGGGCACGCTGCTGGTGATCGCGTCCGGCCGCGAGGACGGCGGGCCGGTCGGCGCGCCGCCGTGGCCGCTGACGGCGTCGGAGATCGCGGCGTTCGCGACCGGCGGGCTGACGGCGGAGCGGATCGAGGACCTGCGCGACGGCGGACGCCATCGCTGGCGAGCCACCTTCCGCCGCCCCCGCTGACGCCATCGCCGGCGC
This sequence comes from Nonomuraea sp. NPDC001636, assembly GCF_040298265.1. NCBI lineage: Bacteria > Bacillati > Actinomycetota > Actinomycetes > Streptosporangiales > Streptosporangiaceae > Nonomuraea > Nonomuraea sp. NPDC001636. The sequence goes on along the minus strand of NZ_JBEOZT010000013.1, from coordinate 209,446 downwards.
GCGACCTTCCGCCGCCCCCGCTGACCCCGGCCGGTCTCCGTCCCTGTCACGCCGCCTCGTACAGCGTCTCCATGGCCAGGCGCTCGCGCACGGCCAGGTCGTACAGCAGCGTCCCCGCCTGGTCGAGCGGCTGCTGCCGGCCGGTCTCCCCGGCCTGGGCCAGCAGGTCGGCCACCTCGCTCCACTTGGGCGCCAGCGCCATGTACGCCTGGCAGGCCGTCTCCAGGGCCTTGCCGGGCGCGATCATCTGGGCCTCGGCCAGGAACTCGGTGTAGAGGTTGCGGAAGAACGCGCCGCCCGTGCCGCCCCGCTCCATGAGGTTGGCCGTACGCGTGAGCTGCGCGGTCGGCCCGCGCTCCAGCCAGGTGGGGATGAGCGCGGCGGCCTGCTCGATGCCCCGGTAGCCGACGTTCCGCATCGCCGGGTTGAGGAAGGCGGCGGCGGTGGACCGGACGGCCGTCCTGACGGACTGCGGCAGGTCGGGCTCGGCGCACGGCCCCACCGTGTACGACAGGTTGTGCGCCGTCATCGGCCCGGTCGCCGCGCGGGCCCGTTCGAGCGAGTCGAGCGGGACCCGGTTGCGGGTGCCGTGCTGGGCGGTGTCCACGAGATGGGCGTGGCCCTCGTCGTAGCCGACCATCGCCACGTAGTGGCCGCCGAAGTGGTAGGGCGTCCTGACGTAGTCGAGGTGGAAGCAGTCGAGCCGGATCCCGACGGGGGTGCCCTCGTCGAGGTGCCGGCGGACGTTCGACCAGGCCGTGATGGGGGAGGAGGTCTCCTGCGTGTCCAGCGTGAACCCGAGCGCGGCGGCCAGCTTCTCGGTGAGCGCGTGCGGCTTGACCCGCCCGCCGATCAGCGGGACGTCCAGCGAGCCGCTGTCCCAGTAGATGAAGCTCAGCCCCTCACCCAGCCCGAACAGCATCGCCTCCGACAGCTCCACGCCCGCGTGCCGCAGCAGCGTGCCGGCGGTGGTCGTCTCACAGTGACGCCCTTCGAAGGGCGGGGCCAGATCGATGAGCACAAGCCCAGTGTGCAGGATGACCTGCGGATTCACCCGCCGGGCGGCCCGGCGTGCCCCGGAAAACCGGTGGAAGTGCCCCGAGGTGCGCACGGGATGATGGGCGCATGAGCACCTTGGTCGCACCTCCTGCCCGCACCGGCGCCGAACGCCTGCCCGATGGCCGCCTGCTGGGCTGGGCCGAGTGGGGGCCGCCGGACGGGAGGCCGGTCCTGCTCTCCCCGGGGGCCGCCACCAGCCGCCGGCTCGGCATGGGCGCGGCGGCGCCCGACGACCTCGGCGTGCGGCTGATCTCCCTGGACCGGCCCGGCCTGGGCGCCTCCACCCCCGCGCCGGGCCGCACGTTCGCCGGCTTCGCCGCCGACGTCGAGGTCTTCGCCGGGCTGCGCGGCCTCGGGCGTCCGGCCATGGTGGGCAACTCGCAGGGCGCGCCGTTCGCGCTCGCCTGCGCCGCCGCCGGCGTGACCGGCGCGCTGGCCCTGGTCTCGGCCGCCGACGAGGTGGCCGACCCGCGCTTCGCCGGTGCGCTGCCCGCCGAGCTGCGGCAGTTGACGGACCTGGCCACGCACGACCCGCAGGCCGCCGAGCGGATCTTCGCGGGCTTCACCCCGCAGGCGATGTGGGACCTGGTGATGGGCGGCAGCCCGGCCTGCGACCTGGCCGTCTACCAGCGGCCCGAGTTCGCCGCCGGATACCGCGAGGCGCTGGGGGAGGCGTTCGCGCAGGGGCCGGCCGGTTACGCCCGCGACACCGTCCTGGCGATGGGCCGCTGGGGCGTCGACCTGTCGTCGATCACGGTGCCGGTCGACGTCTGGTACGGCGAGCTCGACGCCACCCACTCGCCCGACCTGGGGGAGGGACTGACCGCCCGCATCCCGGGAGCCGTGCGGCACGTCGTGCCCGGCGCCGGCGGCGCGCTGCTGTGGACGCACCCCCACCGGATCCTGCGCGCCCTCCTGGACCGCCGGCCCGCCTCAGCCCAGCGGTGAGTCCTGGGCGAAGGTGATCACCATGTACCGGCCGTTGGAGTAGCTGACCACCGGCCGGCCGAGCAGCTCGCCCACCTTGCGGGCGACCCCCTGGAACACCTCCACCAGCTCGGCGCTGTCGGCGCTCACCCTGAACCGGCCGTTCTCGGCCAGCTGCTGCGCCACGAGGGGGACGAAGCCGGCCTCGGCCCGCACTCTCTCCTCGGCGTCGAGTGGGGTGCGCCGGACGGCGGGTGAGCTGCCGAGGGGGTGGGACATCATGAATCTCCTCCAGGTTTGCCGGGTTCCCCAGCATGCCATCCGTGACCGGGGTCGTCAGGGCGTCCGGCTCAACCCGCGCCGCATCCCTCGGTGAGCCCCTTGGTCGGCGGCGCGGAGGGCTTGCCGGACTTCGCGGGCGAGGGGTCGCCCGTGGCCGACGCCGTGGCCGACGGGGTCGCCGAGGCGGCGACCGCGGACGTGGCCGCGGCCGAGTCGCGCACGGCCTTGGCGGTCAGCCGGCGGATCTTGTCCCAGTCGGGGTAGCCGGTGCTGATCAGCGGCGGCACGAACTGCAGGCTGGTCACCTTCGCGTTCTTGACCTTGAGCGCGAGCGGCACCAGGTTCGTCAGCATCGAGCGCGGGATGTCGGTCCTGATCAGCTCCTTGGCGGCCAGCGCGATCCGGTTGAACCGGACCAGCACGGTCGCCGGGTCGGCCTGGTCCAGCAGCGCGCCGAGCACGCAGCGCTGCCGCCGCATCCTGGTGTAGTCGTCGCTGAAGGTGCGGGAGCGGGCGTACCACATCGCGTCGGCGCCCTTGAGCTTCCTGGTGCCGGCCTTGACCAGGCCCTCGTTGTACTTGCCGAACACCACGTCCTGCTCGACGGTGAGCGTGATGCCGCCGATGGCGTCGATGAGCCGGGCGAAGCCCCACATGTTGACCAGGGCGTACCAGTCGATCTTCAGGTCGAGGGTGTAGCCGATGGTGTCCATGAGCACCTGCGGGCCCTGCTGCCGGCGGCCACCGAAGATCTCCGGGTGGGCGTCGGCGTACTCCCAGACGCTGTTGAGCAGGTCGCTGCGGCCGCCGCCCGGGTCGGGCGGCAGGCGGAAGCCGCCAGGGAAACGCTGGGCCATGGGCGTGCCGGGGCGGAAGCGCACGTTCTCCAGGTTGCGCGGGAGGCTGACCAGCACGGTGTTGCCGGACTTCACGTCGATGCTGGCCACGTTCATGCTGTCGGTGCGCACGCCGGTGCGGTTGTCGTCGGCGTCGCCGCCGAGGAGCAGGATGTTGACCCGGTCACGACCGGCCCACGGGTCCCGCGGCGGCTCCTGCCCGGCCGGGACGGCGGGTTCGGCCGGCTCGGGGCCGGTGAAGATGTCGTCGAGGGTCTTCTGGGACGTCCACACGTTCTGCGCGACCAGCCCGAACGGCACCACCACGGCGACGGCGAGCAGCCCCGCGAGGGTGCCGGCCAGGATCTGGCCGTTCTGCGACAGCCGCCCGGGACGCAGCACCACGAAGGAGTGCACGATCACCGCGAACCAGGCGACGCCCAGCGCCGCGGCTCCGACGACGATCGCGGTCAGCCACGAGTCCTGGGTCAGCGAGCCCGGCAGGTTGTCGGTCGTCAGCGCGAGCGCCAGCAGCGCCAGCAGGCCGGCGAAGTAGCACGACAGCAGGATCAGGCCGGCCGTGCGCCGGCCGGCACGCAGATGGGCGGCCCCTGGCGCCAGCGCCGAGAGCGCCAGCCAGCCGAGGACCGCTCCCGCGCTCACCGGTTCCTTACCCTGCACGGCATCCCCGTTCCCCGAACTCCACCGTAACCCGCAGGCACGGACAGCGCGGGCAGCCTACGCATCGGATGCGAAATATGTCTTTATCGGAGGGTGAACATCGGTAACCGAATAAGATTCGGGTCATGGCCTTCTCCGAGATCGAGTACCACGTGGCCGATCGCGTCGCCACCATCACACTGTCTCGCCCCGAGCGGCTCAACGCCTTCACCCTGACCATGCGCGCCGAGCTGATCAGCGCGTTCGACCTCGCCGACGCCGACGACGACGTGCGCGCGGTGGTCGTCACGGGCGCCGGGCGGGCCTTCTGCGCGGGGGCCGACCTGGGCGGCGGCGGGGGCACGTTCGGCCACCGGGCGGAGGCCGAGCTGGTCGAGGGCGCGCCGCGCGACGGCGGCGGCACGGTCGCGCTGCGGATCGCCGCCTCGCTCAAGCCCGTCATCGCCGCGATCAACGGCCCGGCGGTGGGCGTGGGCGTCACGATGACGCTGCCCATGGACGTCCGGCTGGCCGCCGAGAGCGCCAGGTTCGGGTTCGTGTTCGCCCGGCGCGGCATCGTCACCGAGGCGGCGTCGAGCTGGTTCCTGCCCCGGGTGGTCGGCATCTCCCGGGCCATGGAGTGGGCGGTGACCGGCCGGGTCTTCCCCGCCGCCGAGGCGCTGGAGGGCCGCCTGGTCTCGCGGGTGCTGCCGGACGAGGAGCTGCTGCCCGCCGCGTACGCGCTGGGCCGCGAGATCGCCGAGAACACCTCGGCCGTCTCCGTCGCGGCCGTGCGCAGGCTGATGTGGTCGGGCCTGTCGGCCGCCTCGCCGTGGGAGGCGCACGCCGCCGACTCCAGGCTCATGGCCGAACTCGGGGGCGCGGCCGACACGGTGGAGGGGGTGACGGCGTTCCTGGAGAAGCGTCCGGCCGACTTCCCGATGAAGGTGAGCACCGACCTTCCGCCCGGCGTCCCCACATGGCCGGACAATCCATATTCTGTCTGATATGTACGAGATCACCGTTCTCCCCATGCAGCCCGACTTCGAGGGCGAGGTCGTCGCGACCCTGATCTCCAGGAGGACCGGTTCGCGCAGGGCGGTGCTCTACGTCCACGGGTTCACCGACTACTTCTTCCAGGACCATCTGGCCGACCACTACGTCCAGCGCGGCATCGACTTCTACGCCCTCGACCTGCGCAAGTACGGCCGCTCACTGCTCCCGCACCAGACCAGGGGGCTGATCAGGAGCGTCACCGACTACTTCCCCGAGATCGACGAGGCAGTCCGGCTCATCCGGCGCGACCACGACGAGCTGACCGTCAACGCCCACTCCACCGGCGGCCTGATCGCCGCGCTGTGGGCCGACCGGGTCCGCGGCCGGGGGCTGGTGCAGGGGCTCGTGCTCAACAGCCCGTTCCTCGACCTCAACGTGCCGGCCCCGCTCCGGCTGGCCGCCGACCTGCTCAAGACCCCGATGTCCTACGTCCGGCGGCCGCTGCCCCTCGGCATCAGCACCGCCTACGGCCAGAGCCTGCACCGCACCGAACAGGGCGAATGGGACTACGACCTGGAGCTCAAGCCGCTGGTCGGGTTCTCCGTGCACGCCATGTGGCTGGCCGCCATCCGGCGGGCCCAGCGGCGGCTGCACCGCGGGCTGGCGGTGGACGTGCCGGTGCTCGTCCTGGCCTCCTCCACGGGCCTGCGGGTACGCGACTTCGTGCCCGAGGCGCGCTCGGCCGACATCGTGCTCGACCCGGAGCACATGGCCCGCTGGGCCACCTCGATCGGCCCCCACGTCACCTGCGTGCGCATCCAGGACGGCGTGCACGACCTGGTGCTGTCGGCCGAGCCCGCGCGCAAGCAGGTCTTCGCCGAGCTCGACCGCTGGATGAACGCCTACCAGGGGAAGGCGAACAGGCCGTAGTAGGCCGCCGCGACCAGGAGCAGCCCGGTGCCGCCGAGCACGCCGCCGATCGCCACGTACTGCCACCGGGTGGGCTGCATGCCCTCGCGCAGCGCCGACACGTACGCGGCCACCGCCGTGACCTCCTGGACCAGCATGAGCACGGCCAGCACGCGGACCACCAGCCAGCCGGCCAGCACGGCCGGCCAGGCGCCCGCCTGGTTCACCGAGAACAGCACCAGCAGCATGATGAACGCCACGACCGAGGCCAGCAGGCCGAGGCCCGTCCACGCCATCCTGCGCAGCCTGCGCCTGATCGGCGGCCACAGCCGGGCGTTGGTCTCGACCGGCCGACTGCCCTGGCCGCGCAGCCGGACGACCATCGCCGCCACCGGGCCGGCCACGTACCCGACGGCGGCCAGGCAGATGGTCAGCCCGAGCATCGTGCCGCCCGCGTACCAGGGGGCCGCGGGCACGTCGCTGGCCTCGAACCGCTGGACCGGCGTGCTGCCCGCCATGTGCGCCGCCGGCCTGGCGGTGCCCGGCAGGCCGGTGATCCAGTTGGCCAGCGTCTCCAGGTAGCCCTTGGTGAACGGGCCGCCGTTGACCCGCATGGCGTGGTCGCCCTTGTCCATGAAGCGGATCGTGTACCGGTCGTTGCCCGCCTCGGTGAGCGCCGTGACCAGCGCCTTGGTGGACTCCACGAAGGGGATCGAGGGGTCGGTCGTGCCGTAGAACGCCAGGACCGGCTGCTTGACCTGACGTAAGGCCGGCATCGCGTCGTAACGCAGGAAGGTGAAGCCGACGCCGCCCATCGCCCTGGTCAGCAGGTCGCGGGCGCCGATGGGGGCGTGCAGCCGCAGCAGCTGCTCGTTCAGGGCCCAGGCGACCTGGCGCAGCGGCGAGACGTTCGGCGAGGAGACCAGCACCGCGAAGCCCACCGCCGTGCTCTTCGCCGCCGCGATCGGGACGACCCAGCCGCCCTCGCTGACCCCCCACAGCCCGACGCGCGAGGCGTCCACCTCCGGCCGGGTGCGCAGGTACTGCACCATGCGCAGCGCGTCGTCGGCCAGCAGCCCGAAGTCGCGGTCGCGGAAGTCGTAGCCGACCGTCCGCTTGTCGAACGCGATCGTCGCCACGCCCGCCCTGGCCAGGAACTCCGCCTGCGGCGTGAACTCCGTCCGCGACCCGTTGCCCGACCCCGACACGAACACCATCGCCGGATGCGGGCCGGGCGAGAGCGGCACGCGTAAGGTGCCCTCCAGGCGCTGGCCCTCGGCCGGCAGCGAGATCTCCTCCCGCCGCACGGGGGTGGCCGCCACCACCGGGCGTAGCTCGTCGGCCGGTTGCGGGGGAATCGCGGCGAACGCCGGATCCGCCTTCAGCGGCGGCGGGTCGAACGCGGGCGGCAACACGTAGCCGACCGACGCGAGAGCCACCAGCACCAGGCCGGCGGCGACGCTCAAGGTGCCACGGCCAGTGCGCATCGGCCTCCCCATGTGCGTTGGTTTGCCCGCCGATCATCCAGCCTACTCCCGGCTTCTGTGACGGGAGGGGCCGCATTTGTCGGTGAGAGATGTTAGCTTCCTGCGACATGCGGATCCTGCACACCTCCGACTGGCACCTCGGGCGCTCCTTCCATCGGGAGAGCCTGCTCGGGGCGCAGGCCGCGTTCGTCGACCACCTGGTCGAGACGGTGCGGGCCGAGCGGGTCGACGTCGTGGCCGTCTCCGGCGACGTCTACGACCGCGCCCTGCCGCCGGTCGACGCGGTGGCCCTGCTCTCCGACGCGCTGGCCCGGCTGCGCGCCGCCGGGGCGCGGGTGGTGCTGATCAGCGGCAACCACGACTCTGCGCTGCGGCTGGGGTTCGGGTCGGCGCTGTTCGAGTCCTCGGGGGTGCACGTCCGCACCGAGCCCGCGCAGTCGTGGGAGCCGGTGCTGGTCGGCGACGTCGCCTTCTACGGCATCCCCTACCTGGAGCCCGAACTGGTGCGCACCCCCTGGCAGCTGCCCGACCGCGGCCACACCGCCGCGATCTCCCACGCGATGAGCCGCGTGCGCGCCGACGCCGTCCGCCATCGGGCCGCCGTCGTGCTGGCCCACTGCTTCGTGACCGGCGGGCAGGCCAGCGACAGCGAGCGCGACATCAGCGTGGGCGGCGTGTCCCACGTCCCCCTGTCGGCCTTCGACGGCGTCGACTACGTCGCGCTCGGCCACCTGCACGGGCGGCAGCGCATGTCCGAGACCGTGCGCTACTCCGGCTCCCCGCTGGCCTACTCCTTCTCCGAGACCGGCCACGTCAAGGGCTGCTGGCTGGTCACGCTCGGCGCGGGCGTCGAGTTCGTGCCCGCACCCGTGCCCCGGCCGGTCGGGCGGCTCCGCGGCGACCTCGACGACCTGCTGACCCTGCCCGCCTTCGCCGCCTACGAAGACCACTGGCTGCAGATCACCCTGACCGACGCCGTCCGTCCCAAGCAGGCCATGGACCGGCTGCGGGCCCGGTTCCCGCACGCCCTCGCCCTGGCGTTCGACCCGGTGGGCGCGGCGCCCGCCGCCGGGCCGGTGCGGGTCAGCGGGCGGCCCGAGGCCGAGGTCGCCCTCGACTTCGTCCGCGAGGTGCGCGGCGAGCCCGCCGCGCCCGAGGAGGAAGAGCTGCTGAGACAGGCGGTCGAGGCGTCGCGGATGAAGGAGACGATGGCGTAGATGCGGCCGCACCTGCTCTCCCTCACGGCCTTCGGGTCCTTCCCCGGCACCGAGACGGTCGACTTCGACGCCCTCACCGAAGCGGGCCTGTTCCTCATCCACGGGCCCACCGGGGCGGGCAAGACCACGATCCTCGACGCGCTCTGCTTCGCCCTCTACGGCGTCGTGCCCGGCCAGCGCAACAGCGCCCGCAGCCTGCGCTGCGACCACGCGCCCGCCGGCGCCGGCCCTTCGGTGACGCTGGAGGTCACGATCCGGGGCCGTTCGCTGCGCATCCGGCGGTCGCCGTCGTGGCAGCGTCCCAAGCTGCGCGGCGCCGGGTTCACCGAGGAGAAGGCCAAGGTCGTCGTCGAGGAGCGCCGCGGGGCCGCCTGGCAGGGGCTCACGACCCGGCTCGACGAGGCAGGCGACCTGGTGGGCGGGCTGCTCGGGATGAACGCCGAGCAGTTCTGCCAGGTGGTGATGTTGCCGCAGGGCGACTTCGCCAAGTTCCTGCGCGCCGACGGCGACGACCGCGCCCGGCTGCTGGAGCGGCTGTTCACCGTCAAGGTGTTCACCCAGGCCGAGGCGTGGCTGGCCGAGCGGCGGCGGGCCACGGGGCGGGAGGAGCAGGAGCTGGGGCGCGAGGTCGCCTTCGCCGTCGAACGCCTGGAGGAGGCCGCCGGCCCCGTCCTCGCCTCCGCGCCGGACGGTGACGCCGCGGACGGCGGGCTGCCGTCCGCGGCGGACGATCCGCTCGGATGGGCCGGCGCGTTGCTGGACGCGGCGCGGGCCGTCGTCCACCGGTGCGAGGAGCGGCACGCCGCCGCGGGCGACGCCGTACGCGCGGCGCGGTCGCGGTTCGAGCAGGCCGCCGCCCTCGCCGAACGCCGCCGCCGGCACGCCGAGGCCCTGACCCTGCGCCGCACCCTCGACGAGCGCGCCGACGAACGCGCCGACCTCCAGGCCGTCATCGACGACGCCGCCCGCGCCGACCGCGTGCTCCCGCTCGTCACGGCCGCCGGGCAGCGCGCCGAGGCCGCCGCCAAGGCCCGCGCCATGGTCGCCGACGCCCTGGCCCGCGCCCGTCCCCTCCTCACCCGCCGATCCACGCCAGGCGTCGAGGGGCCCGCGAGCGGCGCGGAGCCGTCGGTGGAGGAGCTGGAGGGCCTGGAGCGGGAGCGCCGGGCCGAGCTGGCCCGGCTGTCGGAGCTGCTCACCGAGGAGGCCCGGCTGTCGGTCGTCCGGCGCGACCTGTCGCGGGTGGAGCAGGAGCTGGCCGAGCTGGTCAGCGCCGACGAGTCCGCCGCCGCGCGGCTCGCCGTCCTGCCCGGCCTGCTCGCCGACGCCGAGGGCAGGCTCGCCGGCGCGCGGGTGGCCGCGGCGCGCATCCCGGCGGCCCAGGCCGTCCGCGACGCCGCCGCCGACCTGATCGACGTCGACCGGGAGCTCGCCGCACTGGCCGGGGAGCTGGAGGCGCTGGCCCGGCGCGAGGCCGAGGTGGCGGCGGCCGAGGCCGAGCTGCCCGCCCGGCTGGCCGCGGCGGGCGCCGCCCTGGCCGAGGTGCGCGCCGAGGCGGCGGCCGTGCCCGCCGCCGCCGCCCGTCTCGACGCCGCCCGTGCCGTCCTGGAGGCCGCCCACCGCCGCGACGCCCTCGCCGCCGAGCTGGAGTCGGCCGCCGCCGCCCACCAGGTGCTGGTGGACCGCGCCCAGGAGACCCGCGAACGCTGGCTCGACCTGCGTCAGGCCAGGATCGACGGCATGGCGGCCGAGCTGGCCCGCGACCTGACCGACGGGCGTCCGTGCGCGGTCTGCGGCTCCGAGCACCACCCCGTGCCCGCCGCCCCGGCCCCCAGCGCGCCCTCGCCCGACGACGAGCACGCCGCCGAGACCGCCCACGAGGCGGCCGCCGCCGACCGGGAGGCCGCCGAACGCGCTCTGGCCTCCATCGAGTCCCGGCTCGCCGACGTCTCGGAGGCCACCGAGGGGCTGTCCGCCGACACCGCGGCCGGACGCGTGCTCGCGGCCGAGGAGGAGCTGGCCCGGCTGCGGTCGGTCGCCGACCGGGAGCCCGCCCTCGCCGACGCGCTCGACCGCCTCGAAGGCGACCGCGACCACGTCCGCGACCGGGCCAGGGAGATCGCCGAGGAGCTCGCCGCCCACCACGCCCACCGCACCCGGCTCACCGCCGAACGCACCCGCCTCCACACCCGTCTCGCCCAGACCCTGCACCCCAAGACCCTCCTCGCCGAGCGTCCGCTCACGGCAGACGCCCATCCTGAGGCCCCGGGTGAGGTCGACGGGAGGCGGGTGCTGGCCGCGGCCGAGGAGGAGCTGCGGCGGCTGGCCGCGGTGGCGGCCAAGGAGGCGGGGCTGGCGGCCGAGGTGGCCGCGCTCGGCCGCGAACGCGCCGAGCTGGAGGAGCGCGGACGCCGCATCGCGGCGCGGGTGGCGGCCGGCCGTACCAGACATGAGGAGCTGAGCGCGGACGCCGGGCGGCTGGGCGCGCGGCTCGACGCGGCCCGGGGCGGCGACCCGACCCTGACGGCCCGCCTGTCCAGGCTCCACGACGAGGCCGAGCTGCTGCGCGAGGCGCTGGAGGCCACCAGGGCGGCGGTCGCGGCCGCCGCCGAGCTCGACGCCGCGGCCGAGGCGGCCGGGCGGGCGGCGGCCGAGGCGGGGTTCGCCGACGTGCGGGAGGCCGAGGAGGCGTACCGGAGCCCGGCCGAGCGGGAGGGCAAGGCGGAGCTGCTGCGGCGGCTCGACGACCAGCACGCCGCCGTCACCGCCCTGCTCGCCGACCCCGAGCTGATCGCCGCGGCCGCCGAGCCCGCGCCCGATCTGGCGGCCGCCGAGGCCGACAGAGACGCGGCCGAGGAGGCGCACACGCGGCTGGCGAGCGAACGCGACCGCGCGGCGGCCAGAGCCGCCCGCCTCGCCGAGCTGCGCGAGGAGCTGGCCGCGCGCATCGAGCGATGGCGTCCCGCGGCCGAGCGGCACCGGCTGGCCGAACGCATGGCGGCGCTGGCCTCGGGCACGTCCGGCGACAACCAGTGGAACATGAGCCTCACGTCGTTCGTGCTGGGGGAGCGGCTCAGGCAGGTGGTCGACGCCGCCAACGAGCGCCTCGACCACATGTCGTCCGGCCGCTACCTGCTCCGGCACGACCTGCGCAAGACCGCCGGATCCCGGGCGCGGTCCGGCGGCGGCCTGGGCCTGAAGGTGGCCGACGCCTGGACCGGGGTCGACCGCGACCCGGCGACCCTGTCGGGCGGCGAGAGCTTCATCACCTCGCTCGCGCTCGCGCTCGGCCTGGCCGACGTGGTCACCGCCGAGGCGGGCGGCGCGGAGGTCGGCACCCTGTTCGTGGACGAGGGCTTCGGCACCCTCGACGAGGACACCCTCGACGACGTGCTCGACATCCTCGACGGGCTGCGCGACGGCGGACGCGCGGTCGGCATCGTCAGCCACGTCGGCGAGCTGCGTACCCGGATCCCCGTGCAGCTCAAGGTGGGCAAGACGCGCCGGGGCTCGACCCTGGTCAGCTAGGCGGCGGCGCGGTCGAGGCCCGCACGATCAGCTCGTACGGGAACAGCCGCCGCTCCGGCCGGGCCGCGGCCCCCGACAGCAGCAGCCGCCCGGCCGCCTCCCCGATCTCCTGCTTGGCCTGCCGGATCGTGGTGAGCCCCGCCTCCCGCGCCGCGCTGTCGGAGAACCCGACGACCGACAGCTCGCCCGGCACGTCGAGGCCCAGGTCGGCGGCGGCGTCGAGGACGCCGAGGGCGAGCACGTCGGTGTTGGTCAGGATCGCCGTGGGCCGGGGGTCCAGCCGCAGCAGCGCGTGGCCGGCCTTCCTGCCCGCCTCCCGCGAGTTCCTGGCGACCTCGTAGAAGGGCACGTCGTCCCAGTCGAGGCCGGCCTGCTCGCAGGCCGTCTGGTAGCCGCCGCGCCGGGCGCGCATCGCCGCGAACACCGCGCTCTCCTGGCGGGCGCGGTCGGCCCAGCCGGTGTGGCCGTCGTCGTGCAGGCCGACCATCGCCACCGCGACCCGCCGGTGCCCGAGGCCGAGCACGTGCGCGGCGGCGGCGGCCCCGGCGGCCGGCTCGTCGATGCCGACGAAGGGGTGGCCGGGCACGTACGGCTCGTCCACCACCACGACGGGCAGCTTCCTGGCCAGCACCTCGGCCAGCGCCGGATGGCCGTCGGGCAGCGAGACCACGCAGAACGCGTCGACCACCGCGTCGCGCACGGTGTCGCTGCGCCGGTCGCCGTGCGGCAGCGGCAGGATGAGCAGGCCCACCCCCGCCTCCTCGGCCGCCGTGGCGAGGCCCTGGAAGAAGCCGAGCGCGTACGGGTCGGCGAAGGCGTAGGCCAGCGTCTCGCTGAACAGCAGGCCGAGCGCGCCGGCGCGGCCGAGCCGGAGCGAGCGCGCCGTCGGGTTGGGGCCCGCGTAGCCGAGCTCGTCGGCCACCTCCAGGATGCGCCGCCGCAGCCCGTCGCTGAGCTGGTCGGGCCGGGAGAAGGCGTACGACACGGTGGCGCGGGACACGCCGAGCCTGTCGGCGATCGTCTGCAGGGTGACCCTTGCCATCGTCCAACCGTATCGAACGGCCTTGCCGGTGCGTTCTTAATTGATTAAGGTCTTAATTGATTAAGGAGGAGAGACATGGATGCCATGCAGGTTCTCGCGCACCGGACGGCGATGGGGTTCCGCGACTCGCTCGACGCGGCCCTGCCGGGGGCGCCGCGCAGGCGGGACCCGGAGCGGGTCGCCGTACGGGCGCGGCTCGCGCACTCACTACGCCGCACCGCCGACCGCCTCGACCCCACCTGCCCACCCACCCGCTACGGCGAGCTGTGACCGCCCCCTTCTCGTGAGACCGCGGCGGCCCCGAGGTCCCCGCCTGCCGGTCGCCCGGCCTGGACGCGCCCCGGCCGTTCAGGCTCGACCATGGGCCTGGTGCGGCGGGCCCTTCCCGTGAGAGCAGGGCATCCCGATGTCCCCGCCCAGCCGGTCCCTCACACCCGAGGCCCCGGCCGTGCAGGCTGGGAGCGTCGGTCGGGCGCGGCGAGCTGTGGCCGGGCCTTCTCGTAAGACCGGGGGCGGCCCCGCCCTGCCGGTGACCCGAGGCCCCGCTCGTTCGGGCTCGACCGTCAGGCCGGTGCAGCGAGGGTGTGACCGGCCCTTGGCGCCAAGGCAGCCCCCGGTTTCCTCGCCCCTGCCGACGCCCCCCGGTCCCTGGGGCCGGCTGCCTCCGCCCGGGAGATGGGGGCAGGCTGGGCGGGGCGTTGAGAGGGGCGATGCGCTGACCGCAGCAGCACAGATAGATGCCGAATGCCCTACCGAGCTGCGCGACCGGCGGGGGCGCAAAGAGGCGGAGGGGTTGGTCGGGAGCGTCAGGAGGGGCGGTGTGCCCCTCCCGGTGTCAGGAGGGGCCCAGGTCATCAGGAGGGGCAGGAGCCGGTCAGGGCGGCGCAAGGGGCCGGTCCGGGTGCCAGGGGCAGGGCTCCGGGTGTCACGGGCTGGGTGTCAGGGGTCGGGGCCGGGTGCCGGGGGGCAGGGGTGGGGGTTAGGGGAGGGTGGCTATCAGGTCGGGGATTGTGGTGGGGTCGTGGAAGAGGGTGGCGCCGAGGCCGGACAGGCGTGCGGGGGGCGTCAGGCCGCCCGCGAACGCCAGGCAGCGCATCCCCGCGCTCATCGCCGCCCGCACCCCGAACGGGCTGTCCTCGACCACCACGCACCCCTCCGGCGCGGCCCCCATGGTCGCCGCGGCGTGCAGGAACAGGTCGGGGGCGGGCTTGCCGCGGGCGACGTCCTCGGCGCTGAAGACGCGGCCGTCGAAACGCCGGGCCAGACCGGTCAGCTCCAGGCTGTTGCGGACGTTGGCGTGCCGGCCGTTGGAGGCCACGCAGTAGGGGATGTCCAGGCGGTCGAGGGCGGCCTCGATGCCCTCGATGACGCGCAGCTCGGTCTCCATCGCGGCCAGGTACTCCTGGGTGATCTGGTCACGCCAGCCCGGGGGCGTCTCGCCGACCTGCTCGTCCCAGTACTCGTTGCTGCAGCCGACGAAGCGCTCGGCGTACTCGCTCTCGTCGATCGTCCAGCCCAGGCGGCGCAGGGCGGCGGTGCCCACGCGTACCGAGATGCGCTCGCTGTCGACGAGCACCCCGTCACAGTCGAAGATGACCAGTTCCACGGCCAAGGTGCGATCCTCCCAAAAGGTGGCGTTTGCGGTCGAATCTATCGGGCGGCTGTGTGACATTGCGCAGGTGGTAGCGTCGTCGTACCGCTTGACAAGATGTCAGTCCGGACAGTGAGACACGAAGTGAAGACTTCCCCCCGGGCCTCGGCGCCCAGCACGACCAGGATCGCCATGGCCAGCCTCATGGGCACCGCGATCGAGTTCTACGACTTCTACATCTACGGGACCGCCGCCGCGCTGGTGCTCAACACCGCGTTCTTCCCCGGCATGGACCCGGTGGCCGGCCGGCTGGCCGCGTTCTCGACGTTCGCGGTGGCGTTCGTCTCGCGTCCGCTCGGGTCGGCGGTGTTCGGCCACTGGGGCGACCGCGTGGGGCGCAAGTCGATGCTGGTCGTCTCGCTGCTGGTGATGGGCCTGTCCACGGTGGCGATCGGGTTGCTGCCTGGGTACGCGGCCATCGGCGTGGCCGCGCCCGTGCTGCTGGTGCTGCTGCGCTTCACCCAGGGCATCGGCCTCGGCGGTGAGTGGGGCGGCGCGGCGCTGCTGGCCACCGAGCACGCCCCGCCCGGCAGGCGCGGCCGGTACGCGATGTTCCCCCAGCTCGGCCCCGCGGCCGGGTTCATCGTGGCCAACGGGCTGTTCCTGATCCTCGGCGAGACGCTGACCGACGAGCAGTTCGGCGGCTGGGGCTGGCGGCTGCCGTTCGTGGCCAGCCTGCTCCTCGTGGTCGTCGGCCTGTACGTGCGGCTGCGGATCTCCGAGACGCCCGTCTTCCGGGCCGCCCTCGACCAGCGCCGCATCGCCAAGGTGCCGTTCGCCGGGCTGATGCGCCACCAGTGGCGGCGGGTGCTGCCCGCCGCCGGGGCGATGACCGTCGCCTACA
Source organism: Nonomuraea sp. NPDC001636 (assembly GCF_040298265.1). Taxonomy (NCBI): domain Bacteria; kingdom Bacillati; phylum Actinomycetota; class Actinomycetes; order Streptosporangiales; family Streptosporangiaceae; genus Nonomuraea; species Nonomuraea sp. NPDC001636. The sequence goes on along the minus strand of NZ_JBEOZT010000013.1, from coordinate 194,008 downwards.
CGCTCTTCTACACCGCCACCACCTACTGCCTGTCCTACGGCACCGCCACCCTCGGCATCCCGAAGACCACCATGCTGATCCTGACCATGGTCGGCGTGCTGTTCATGGCGGCGGGCACGGTCGTCTCGGCGGTGGTCAGCGACCGGCTGGGCCGCCGCCGCACCCTCCTCACCGGCACGGCCGTCGCCGTCGGGTGGGGGCTGGTGATGTTCCCGCTGATGGAGACCGGGTCGGTCGTCCTGGCCGGGGTGGCGCTGGCCGGCGCGCTCGGGCTGATGGGGCTGATCTTCGGGCCGATGGGGGCGTACCTGCCCGAGTTGTTCAGGACGGAGTTCCGCTACAGCGGCGCCTCGGTCGCCTACAGCCTCGGCGGCGTGCTGGGCGGGGCGGTGCCGCCGCTGGTCGCCACCAGCCTGCAGACGAGCGGCCTCGGCGTCATGGGCGTCGGCCTGTACGTCTCGGCGATGGCCCTGCTGAGCCTGCTCTGCCTGCTCGCCCTGCCGGAGACCGGCGACAGCTCACTCCGGTGATCCCGGCTTTCCTGTCACATCCGCAGGGGCTGTCCCGTCCTCCTGGTGAAGAACCTGATGAGGAGGAGCGGACGATGAGCAAGCACATTCTGATCGTCGGCGGTGGATATGTCGGGATGTACACGGCCCGCGGGCTGCGGCGGCTGATCCGGTCGGGCGAGGTGACGGTCACCGTGGTCGACCCGCGGGGCTACATGACGTACCAGCCGTTCCTGGCCGAGGCGGTCGGCGGGACGATCGAGCCGCGCCACGTCGTCGCCCCGCTCAACCGGGTGCTCAAAGGCGCGCGCGTGCTCACCGGCCACGTCACCCGCGTCGACCACGAGGCCCGCACCGCGCGGTTCCAGCCGGTCCAGGGGCCGGCCAGGACGCTCACGTACGACATCCTCGTGCTGGCGGCCGGGTCGATCACCCGCGCGCTGCCCATCCCGGGGCTGGCCGAGCACGCGGTCGGGTTCAAGAGCCTCGGCGAGGCCGTGCACCTGCGCAACCACGTCCTGGCCCAGCTCGCCGCGGCCGCCTCGACCGACGACCCGCTGGTGCGGCGCAGGGCGCTGACGTTCGTGGTGGTCGGCGGCGGGTTCTCGGGCGTCGAGGCGCTGGCCGAGATGCAGGGGCTGGCCGACGAGGCCCTGCGCTACCACGACGGGATCGAGCCCGCCGACCTGAGCTGGACCCTGGTCGAGGCGACCGGCGGCATCCTGCCCGAACTCCACCCCGGCCTCGGCCGCTGGACCGTGGACGCGCTGCGCGCCCGCGGCGTGGACGTGCGGCTGGAGACCCGGCTGAGCTCGGCCGAAGGCGGCGTGGCCCGGCTGTCGGACGGCACGTCGCTGGAGGCCGGGACGCTGGTGTGGGCGGCCGGCGGCCGGCCGAGCCCGCTCGCCGCCGACAGCGGGCTGCCCGTGGACGAGGCCGGACGGCTGCGGGCCACCGAATACCTGACGGTGGCCGGACTGGCGGACGCGTTCACGGCCGGCGACGGCGCGGCGGTGCCCGACCTGACCCGTCCGGGCGAGTTCACCGCGCCCAACGCGCAGCACGCGGTGCGCCAGGCCAAGCTGCTCGCCCGCAACCTGGCGGCCCACGTCAGGGGAGGCCGGTTGAAGGCGTACCGGCACGCGTACCTGGGGTCGGTGGCCGGGCTCGGCCACCACCAGGGCGTGGCCCAGGTGCACGCGATCCGGCTGACCGGGTTCCTGGGGTGGCTGGCGCACCGGGCGTACCACCTGGCGTGGGTGCCGACGTTCAACCACAAGGCGCGGGTGCTGGCGGACTGGGGGCTGTCGATGCTGTTCCGGCGGGAGGCCGTGCAGCTCACGGCCATCGAGCAGGCCGGGGAGGACTTCCGCCGGGCCCTGGCGGCCGACGACCTCGGCCGCGCCGCCTGATCCGCCCTCCCCGCGCCCGCTACACCGGCTGCTCGACCTGCTGACCGACCGGCTGGCCGCGGTCGACGTACGCGGCCAGCGCGCGCACCCGCTCGGCGTGCTGGTCGTGGCCGACGATCACCGGCGGCTCGTTGTACGGCATCGCGTCCGACGACCGCCGCAGCTTGACGTACTGGCCGCAGGCGTCGATCGCGTACGGCTCCATGTCGTCCTGGAGCGCGCCGATCACCGTGATGCCGTACGTCTCGCCGATCCGCCGGAACAGCGCGACCGCCTCCCTGCGGTGCTCCTTGCCCAGGTTGCGGCCGAGCTCGTCGAGCACCAGGCACAGGTGGCCGCCGCCGGAGGAGGCGATGGCCGCCGCGCACACCAGCTTGACGGCCTTCTCGTCCATGAGCGCGGTGTTGGCCCGCCGGTTGTACGGCACGAACCCCTGCCCCTCGCCCCGCCGCCACTTCGGCGTCACCCGCCACTGCCAGCGCTGCTCGGGGTCGGCGGGCGCGGGCGGCACCGGGAACTCCAGCGTCGCGCCGTAGCCGCCGTAGGAGGTGTCGAGCTTCTCGAACTCCTCGGCCACCCGCGTCAGCCTGGCCTTGATCGCCGCCGTCAGCGCCGCCCGGTGGACGGCCGTGGACTGCGCCGCCTCCTCCGCGCCCCGGGCGGCCGCCGCCAGGTCGCGCTGCCGGGAGACGACCTGCGCCTCGATCTGCCGCCGCTGGTGCTTCTCGTACTCCTCCTGGCCGCGCAGGTAGGAGGCCAGCGACCCGCACACCGCCGCGAACGTCGCCTGCTCGCGCGCCGTGCTGCCGCCCCGCTCCGACAGCAGGAACGCCAGCTCCTCCGGGATCTCGGCGTCCTCCTCGGGGAAGGTGTCGCGCAACGCCTGGTCGAAGTGGCGTTCGGCGACGCGCCACCACTCCTCGGCCGCGCGCGGACGCTCCTCCTCCGGCAGCGCCGCGATCCACTCGCGGGCGGTCTCCACCGTGCCGCCCCAGTCGGCGGCCAGCGCGTCGAGCCGCAGCGCCTCGCGCTCGGCGGTGACCTTGGCCTCCTGCTCGCGGGCCTGCGCCCGCTCGCTCTCGTGCCGCTGCCGCCGCCCGTCGAGCCGCTCGATCTCCATGTCGCGGGTACGGGCCCGGAAGTCGAGCGCGCCCGCCTGCCGCTCGGCCTCGGCGACCTTCGGCGTCAGCTCCTCGATCGCCGCGTTGAGCCCGACCAGCCGGTCGCGGCGCTCGGCCAGCCTGGCCTCCAGCTCCGCCAGCCGCACCCCGGCCCGCGCGCCCTCCAGCCGCCGCTGCGCCTCGGCGACGGCCTCCTCGGCCGCGCGCACCACCTCCGCGGCGCTCTCCTGGGCGTCTTCGGCGCGGTTGAGCCGCTGGCCGGCGGCCTTGATGCGGGCCTCCCGCCCGGTCGCCACCCCGTCGAACGCCCCCACCACGCTCACCCCGGCCGCGCTGACCAGCACGGACCCGGGCAGCCCGGCCAGGGCCTGTGCCGCCTCGCCGAGCCGCGCGGCGTCGACGATGACGGCGTGCTCGTGCGGCCAGCCGCGCAGGCGGCCGCCGGGAAGGGCGGCGTCGCGGGCCTGCTCGGCCACGTCGAGGGCGTCGAGCAGGCCGGTCGCCCCGACACCCGCCGCCGACAGCGCGTCGAGCTGGGCCGCGGCCGGACCGCCCTCGGCGTCGTCGAGCGCCGCCCGCGCCGAGGACACCTCCTGGTCGGCCACGCCGAGCGCCTTGAGCGCCTCGTTGAGCCGGAGCCCGGCCTGCCGCAGCTCGCCCTCGGCGGCGGGCACGTCGCGCCCGTCGGCGAACCTGCGCGTCTCCTCCAGCGCCGGGATCGCGGCCCGCAGCTCGTCGGCGGAGTTCTCGGCCACCGCGCGGTCGGCGTCGAGCTTGGTGGTACGGGCCTGCAGGGCGGCCAGCTCCTTGCGGGCCTGGGACACCTGGCGGTCGAGCGTGTCCTCGCGCAGCGTGGCGATCTCGGCCTTGACCAGCGCGATCTCCTCGGCCGCCGACTCGCCCGCGGCGCGGTGGCGGCCGAGGTCGGCGGCCAGCAGCTCGTCTTTGGCGGCGGCGTCGGCGAGCTTGCGCGCCTGCCTGCCGCGCCAGCAGCGCAACGCCTCGGCCAGGCGCACCCGGGCCTGGTCGCGGCGGTCGAACGTGCCGAGCAGCGCCTTGGACTCCACCTCGAACTCGGCCAGCCGGTCGGCCGCCTGCGCCGCCCGCACCCGCTTGGCGTGCTCGTCGCGCCGGGCCTCGCGCTCCTGCTCCAGCTCGGCGTCGAGGCCGGTGAGCGCCGCGATGGCCTCGAAGACGCGCTCGGGGGAGATCTCGTTGAGCGGCTGGGAGAGCAGGTTGGTGGCGACCTTGCTGCGCACGGACGTGGACAGGAACGACACGCACCTGACCCGGTCGCCGTAGAGCACCTTGGTCAGGTCGCGGGCCACGACGTCGCGCTTGCCCGCCGACCTCGGCAGCGACGCCCAGATCTCGTCGGCCCGCGCCACCCGCTCGGCCTCGGACGGCGAGGCGGCCAGATGGACGCCCTCCCGCCAGCGGATCTCCAGGTGCGGAGCCTCCTGGTTGACCCTGAGCCACACGGTGATCGCGCCGCCCGAGGTGTCGGGCACCTCGAACAGCTCCCCGCTGTCCCGCTCGCCCTCCTCGCCCTCCTCGCCCGCCTCGGTCAGGGTGAGGTCGGGCGCGGCGACCGGCTCGGGCGGGGCCGGCGGCGGGGCGAAGGAGTCCATGCCGGGCGGGCCGAAGACGCCCACGATGTAGCCGTGGTCGGCGCTCGCCCACTGGCGGGCGCCCGCGCCGCTGGCCAGCTCGGCGTTGAAGAGCAGCTCGGAGACCGCCTTGGCGCCCGAGGCGAAGCGCCACTGCTCGTCGCCGAGCAGCGCCGTGATCGAGGCGATGAACGACGACTTGCCCGCGCCGTTGGAGTCTTTGGGGCCCGCGCCCGCGACGACGATGAGCGTGCCGGGGACCGTGGGCACCGGATGGGTCGAGAGCCGTGAGATGTTGACCGCCTGCACGGCGATCAGCACCCGGTCTCCGACGACGTTCTCCATCTGCGACACCCGAACCCCCGTAACCCTTCCATCTGTCATGACGTTCACTGCGCCGACCTGCGGGCGCGTACGGCCGCCGCGAGCGGCGTGTGCGGGCCGGCGGCGAGGATCAGCTCCTCCTGCAGCCGCCGCCGGGCCGCCGGCGTGAGCCGGTGGAACTGCGGGCCGGGGACGTAGCCGCCCGCCTCCTCGCCGGCCTTCACCTGGGCCAGCAGGCCGGCGTGCCGCAGCGTGCGCAGCGCCGACTCCAGCTCGCCGATCGGGACCTGGGTGTGGCGGCGCAGCTCCTCGACCGGGGTGGGGTGCGGCGACAGCCAGGAGTCCTCCGGCAGCAGGCCCTCGGCTCTGGGGATCGCGACCGAGTGCACCAGTACCAGCGTCAGCACCGCCCGCTCGCTCACGCCGAGCCCCGCGACCGCCGCCGGGCGAGCCGCCGCCTCCGCGCCCGCGGTCTCCAGGCCCGCCTCCGGCTCGGAGGCGGGGGACGGGGGCTGAGCCAGGGCGGCCGTGAGGGTGTCGTCGTAGCCCGAGGTCCAGCGTTCGCGCAGCTGGATGAGGACGCGGCCGCGGCGGGCCAGCATCTCGCCCAGCGTGTGGCGCAGTGCCGGATCGCGCAGCGCGGCGAAGCGGCCCTCGGCGACCGGCTCGGCGGCGTGCTCGACCACCATGAACGCGGCCACCAGCTCGGCCCGCCGCCGCTCGTCGTAGGCGCCCAGCAGGTCGTCGAACTCGGCCACGCCGAGCTCGGCCCGCCCGCCCGCGGCGGGCAGCGGCAGGACCGCCGCGGCCACGATGTCGGCGTCGCCCACCACCGTGAGCTCCGGCCGCTCGGGCTCGGGCAGGCGGCGGACCAGCTCCTGCAACTGGGCGTGCGACTCCGCCGGCCACAGCGCGCAGCGCGGCCCGAGCGTCACCACCCCGTCGTCGAGGACGATCCACGCAGAGTCGTGCAGCCGCCGCAGCGCGCCCCGCGCCCAGTTGCGCATCAGGTCGTCGGTGCGCCCGATCAGCGCCCGGTAGGTGTCGAGCACCAGCTCGACGGGCGCCGGGTCGCCGGGCCACGGATCGACGGACAGATCGTTCCAGCAGCACTTGAGCGTGGCCGCCAGCACCCGCCGCGTCTCGCCGGCCCGCTCCACCGGGACGGCGGCGACCTGGTACTCCTCCAGCAGCGACGGTGTCACCCCGTCGGGCCACACCGGCAGCGTGTGCCCGGTGGAGTCGGGGCGGGTCAGGCGGGTCATCCCGGCGGGCGCGGGCACGCCCGCCCCCAGCCGCAGCGGCCCGCCTGACCGCGCCCGCGCGTGGGCGAGCGCCTGACCGGCGGACCGGCCGCGCTCGGAGGCCGGAGAACCGGTGGACGTCATGAGGTGCGCTCCAGGTAGCCGTGGGACAGCCAGGCGGGCTCGCCGTCGGGGTCGACGGTCAGGCCGTCGGACCAGGTGAGCCGGTAGGGGAGCTCGGGGCGCAGGTCTGCGGTGGTCAGGTCGGCGAGCAGACGGCGGGCCGATGGCCAGTCGGAGCCGATCACGTCGGCCAGCGCGACCCGGGAGGCGGCGCCGAGCAGCGACTCGGCCACCTGCGTGAGCCGCTCGACGGCGGCCCCCGGCGAGGAGTCGAGCGACCCCTCGGGCCCGGGGTCGGGCAGCGCCGAACGCGGGGGAGTGGGCTGGACGGGAGCCGGCCGCGGCGCCTCGTCGACCGCCCGCGCGACGGCGGCCGGATCGTGCCACGGCGCGGGCGCGTCGAAGACGAACCCGTCGAGCACCGAGGCCAGCCGCTCCTTGGAGGCGGTCTGGGCGAACGTGCGCCACGTCTCGGTGGGCAGCAGCGTGAGGTTGCGGGTCGTGCCCGCCGAGTCGGCCAGGCGGCCGGCGGCGCGGCGCGAGGCGTCGCTGTAGGAGTAGATGGACGCGCGCAGGTCGGTGCAGACCCGGTCGAGCTCGGGCCAGCGGGTCAGGATCGTGCCGTGCAGGCCCTGGGCGCGCCGGGCGATCTCCTCGGTGCCCCAGAGCTTGGGGGCCTGCTCGCGCAGCTCCTCGATGGTGCCCGTGGTCAGCGTGATCAGCTCCAGGGCCCAGAGCCGGAACGCGCGCGCCAGGTTGACCGCGCTCTGCCGGGCCTCCTCGCTGGTGGTGCGGGGGTCGGCGACGTTGAGGTCCTCCAGGGCGAGCAGGCGGTGCATCTCGGACTGGCCGCCGTCGTCCATCATGCGGCGGATGAACATCAGGCCGACGACGCTGGTGAACGAGGCGCGGTAGCGGAGCTGGTTGGGCTTGGGGAACACCTCGCGGATCGCGCCGAGCCCCTTGAGCACCCGCAGCCGGTTGTCGAACTGGTCGCCGGGGTAGGCCCGGCAGGCGAAGCGCATCTGCTCGTGCGTCAGCCACTCCTCGCCCGCCTCGGCGAACGCCGCGAACAGCGTCTCGGCGATGTCGACCAGGGCGGGGTCGTCGACCACCGCGCCGCTGTCGCGGGCCAGCGCGGCGAACATGCGGCGGTAGGTCGACAGCACCGCCTCCTCGGAGAGGGCGGCGTCGAGGGTCAGGGGCTGTTCGGACACGCGCACTAAGGTACGGCTTCACACCGACAGACACGGAACCCGGCGCGGGCTACCAGCCGGTACGGACGCGGATGGGACTCCTGCCCGCTAGGGTGATCCCGGTTAAAGCGGGGCAAACTCTCTGTGATCGCACATACGGGGTGAGTGACGGTTGTCCATCCGTGTGCTCGGCGGGGACCGGGCGACGGCCCTGATGGCCGGTGGGGCGGCCGTGCTGCTGGTGGCCGCGGCGGCGTGGTTCGGCGTGGGCGTCTCCAGCGCCAATCCGGAGCTGGCCGACGTCGGCGCGTGGCTGTGGACCAAGGCCAAGGGCAGGGTCGTGCACGTGAACGGCCTGTCGGGCGAGGTGGACGGTTACCTCGACGACAAGGCCGGCAGGCAGTTGCGCGTCGTCCAGGACGGCACCAACGTGCTGCTCGTCGACGACCGCACCGGCTTCGTCAGCCGGGTCGAGCCCAGCCAGCTCACCGTCACCCAGACCCGCGACCTCGGCGCGGCCGGGACCCAGCTCGCGGTCTCCGGCGGCACGGCCTACGCCGTCGCTCCGGCGGCGGGCCGCGTCCAGCGCATCGACCCGGTCACGCTGAACGCCGTGGGCGCGCCCGTCACCCTGCCGGGCCCGCTCGGCGCGGCCAGGATCGACGGCGGCGGCAGGCTGTGGGTGCCGGTGACCGCCAGGGGCGAGGTCGTGCCGGTGTCCGGCGGCGTCGCCGCGACCCCCGTCAAGGTGGGCGAACCGGGCGAGGAACTGGCGGTGACCATCGCCGGCGGCCTGCCCGTCGTGGTCAACACGCGGGCCGCCACCGCCTTCACCGTCGGCGCGGACGGCGGCGTCGGCGAGATCGCCCTGCCCAAGGAGGTCGCGCGGGCGGCCAAGGGCGGCGTGCTCACCCCGGCCTCGACCGAGGGCCCGCTCGTCCCGGTGCTGACGCCGGGCGGCTCCGGGCTGCTCGTCGTGCTCGACACCTCCTCCAACGCCGTGCTCAGCACCAGGTTCGCGACCGGCGACCCCGCCGGGCTCGGGGTGCCGCAGGTGCTCGGGTCGAAGGTGTACGTACCGGACAAGAGCCGGGGCGCGCTGATCGTCTGGGACAGCGCCGCCGGCGGGCGGCCCACCACCCTCCAGGTGGCGGACGGGCCGGGCCCGGTGGACGTGTTCGTCAAGGACGGCCTGCTCTGGGCCAACGACGAGAACGGCGACAAGGCCCTGGTCATCGACCCCGAGGGCCGCAAGCACGACGTGGACAAGGACGACTCCGACGTACCGGGGCCGACCAACACCCCCAAGCCCAAGCAGACCCCGCGCCCCGACCCCACGATCCCCGACCCGCCGCCGGACGATCCGCCCGAGACCAGCGAACCCGACCCGACCAGGACGAAGCAGACCGAGCGGCCCCGCCACCCGGACAGGACGGCCACGCCGACCCCTGCGACCACCCCGTCCCCGACGCCGACTCCGACGCCCACCGCCGCGCCCGGCGCGCCCGGCGCGGTGACCGCGCGGTCGGGCCCCGGCCGGGTGACCGTCACCTTCAGCCCGTCCACCGGCGGCAAGGTCGAGCGCTACACGCTCAAGGCGTCCGGCGAGGGACGGCCGGAGCCGCAGTCGGTGGACGCCGACGGGCCCTTCCAGTTCGAGTTCACCGGCGGCGACTGCGCCCGGGAGTACACCTTCGTCGTCGTCGCCCACTGGCCGGGCGGGGAGGTGGAGTCGGAGCAGAGCGCGGGGGCCAGGCCCTGCGTGGCGCCCGGGGCGCCGTCGAACTTCGCCGCCCGGCCCAGGAACCGGGGCGCCGAGCTGACCTGGAGCGCCCCCGAGAACGGCGACCCGAGCATCACCTACCAGCTCAGCGGCGCGGCCGCGAACGACGCGATCAAGGGGACGTCGTTCAGCGTGGACGGGCTGAAGAACAACGCGAAGTACGCCTTCAAGCTCAAGGCCACGAACCAGGCGGGGGAGAGCCCGGACGTCGCCACCGCCGAGGTGGACCTGACCTACCCGAGGCAGCAGTACAAGAACGCCAACAACAACGTGGTGGACACGCTGGTCCGCCCCGCCGCGACCAAGACCGGCGAGGCGGGCCGCATCCCGAAGGGTCAGTACCTCTCGCTCACCGTCATCTGCCAGGTCAAGGGCCAGAGCGTCACGGAGGACGAGAGCAAGGAGACCAGCGACGTCTGGAACCGGATCGAGTGGAACGGCGGCGTGGCCTACCTGAGCGAGACGCTGATGACCACGCCCCGCGGCTCGTTCCCGGCGCCGCCGCTCTTCGAGTGCACCGACTGAGGAGGGGGACCGGTTGACCCAGTACAACTACCCGGACCAGATGGCCCAGGCCCAGCAGCCCGCCGCCCTGGCCGGCCAGTTCGCGCAGCGGTTCCAGCTCCTGGCCGGCAACATCGAACGCGTCGTCCGCGGCAAGCACGAGGCCGTCGAACTGGCCCTGATCTGCCTGTTCGCCGAGGGCCACCTGCTCATCGAGGACGTCCCGGGCACCGGCAAGACCACCCTGGCCCGCTCGGTCGCGGCCAGCGTGGACGCCGAGTGGCGGCGCATCCAGTTCACCCCCGACCTGCTGCCGAGCGACATCACCGGCGTGTCGATCTTCAACCAGGCGCACCAGAAGTTCGAGTTCCACCAGGGCCCGGTGTTCGCCAACATCGTGCTCGCCGACGAGATCAACCGGGCCTCGCCCAAGACCCAGTCGGCCCTGCTGGAGGTCATGGAGGAGCGCCGGGTCACCGTGGACGCCGAACCGCACCCCGTGCCGCGGCCGTTCCTGGTGGTGGCCACGCAGAACCCGGTGGACATGGACGGCACGTACCCGCTGCCCGAGGCGCAGCTCGACCGGTTCCTGATGAAGATCTCCGTCGGCTACCCCGACCACGTCTCGGAGGTCGAGGTGCTCAAGGGCGGCCCGACCGGGCCGCAGGTCGAGCGGCTGCCGGTGGTGGCGCGGGCGACGGACGTGGCCGGGATGATCGACTTCGCCTCCCGGATCCACGTGGCCGACCCGGTCTACGACTACATCGTCGGGCTGTGCGCGGCCACCCGTACCAGCCCGCACCTGCGGCTGGGCGCGAGCCCTCGGGGGAGCCTCGCGCTGCTGCGCGCCGCCCGGGTCAGGGCGGCCGCCGCCGGGCGGCACTACGTGGTGCCCGAGGACGTCAAGGCGCTGGCCGTCCCGGTGCTGGCGCACCGGCTGATCGTCACGCCGGAGGCCGAGCTGCGCGAGATCGGCGCGGCGTCCGCGCTCGGCGAGATCATCGCCGGGATGCCGGTGCCGCAGGCGGCGTAGATGCGGCTCACGGCCCTGTTCACCCCGCTCGGGTGGGCCACGCTCGCGGGCTCGGCGGCGCTCTACGCGGCGGGGTTCGCCCTCGGCTACCCCGAGCCGGTCGTGCTGGCCACCGGCGGCGTGCTCGCCCTGGCCGCCGCCCTCGCCTGGACGGCCCCCGCGCCCGACCTGGAGGTGCGGCGCGAGGTGACGCCGCTCAAGGTGCCGAGGGGCGAGGCGGCGGTCGCGGTGCTGAACGTGGTCAACCGGGGCCGGCGCGGACTGTCGGGGCTGCGCGTCCAGGACCGCGTCGGGGCGTCGGAGCACCTGATCGGCCTGCCGCGGCTGCCCAGGAACGCCGCGCGCACCGTCTCCTACCCGCTGCCCACCGATGTGCGCGGCGAGATCCCGGTCGGGCCGTTGCTGCTGGTCCGGGCCGACCCGTTCGGCCTCACGCGCCGGGTGCGACGGTACGGCGACGCCGTCACCCTCCTGGTCCGCCCGCGCACCGTCGCGCTGTCCGTGCCGCCGTCCGGCCGGGCCCACCACCTGGAGGGGCCCACCAGCGACAACGCCCCCAGCGGCACCGTCACCTTCCACACCCTGCGCGAGTACGTCGTGGGCGACGACCTGCGGCACGTCCACTGGCGCTCCAGCGCCAGGACCGGCACGCTGATGGTGCGCCAGCTCATCGACGCGAGCCTGCCCACCACGACCGTCGTCCTGGACACGCGGGAGCTGACCGAACTGGCCGTCGACGCGGCGGCGTCCGTGGCGGTGGCGGCCGCCCGCGCCGGGTTCCCGGTGCGGGTGCTGGCCGGCGAGCGGGCGGCGGCCGACGCCAAGGCCGACGCCGACCCCGACGCGATCCTCGACCGGCTCGCCCTGGCGCGGCCGGGCTCGGCGGGCGTGGGGGAGATCATGCGGGTGGCGCGCGGCGGCGGGTCGCTGGTGCTGGTCACCGGTGACGCGGCCGAGGCGGGACGGGCGGCGGGGGTCCGGCGGCGCTTCGACCGGGTGATCTGCGTGCACACCGGACCGGGGCCGGTGAGCGTGCCCGGCGTCACGGTCATCCCCCTCACCGACCTGGCCGCCCTCCCCTTCGCCTGGACCCCCCGATGACCCGCCCAGAACCCCCCGCACCCGCCTCCGGCCCTCCCACGCCCGCTCCCGTTCCTCCCGCGCCTGTCGGGCCCGCGCCCGCTTCGGTTTCTCCCGCGACCGCCCCTGTTTCTCCTGCGCCCGCTTCTGTCCCTTCTGCGCTCGCGTTCGGGGTGGGGTGGCGGGGAGGCGTCGGGCTGGTGGTGGTGGCGGCCGTGGCGGGGGTCGCCGGGTGGGGGTTCCACCGGGTCTTCCCCGGCACGGAGCTCCTGCTCGCGATCGGGCCCGCCGCCGTCGCCCCCGTCCTGGTGGCGGCGCTCACCGCGCGGCGGCCCCTGTGGCTCGCGCTCGCGCTCGACCTCGTCGCCTGGCTCGCCGGGACGATCCCGCTCTACCACGGCCTGGCCCCCGGCGTGCTCGCCGACGTGGCCGACGCCTGGCACGCGCTGCTCACCACGCTGCTCCCCGCCCAGCCCGAGCCGCGCCTGCTCGTCCTCGTGCACACGCTCGTCTGGGCCGCGGCCGTCATCGGCGCCGAGACCTTCACCCGCACCCGAACCAGGATCGCCGCCGCCGTCCCCGCCCTGGCGGTGTTCGCCGCCGCGCTGCTGCTCGGCGTGGACGGCGAGGGCTCGAACCTGCCGGTCGCCGCCGCCCTGTTCGTGCTCGTCGCCGCCCTCGCCCTGGTCCGCGACGACCGCTCGCCGCTCTGGCTGCTCGGCGGCCCGCCCGCGGCCGCCGTCCTGGCCGCGCTGGCGCTGGTGGTGGGGCCGCTGCTGCCCGTGGCGGCGCAGCCGTACGACCCGAGGCAGGACGCCGAACTGCCGCCGCCCCGGCGGGTGGACAGCGTGAGCCCGCTCGACCGCGTGTCGGGCTGGTTGCAGATCCCCGACAGGGAGCTGTTCACCGTCAAGGCGGACAAGCCGCTCAACTGGCGGCTGGCCGTGCTCGACCGCTACGACGGCGTGCGCTGGACGTCCGGGGCCCGCTTCCGTCCCACGGGCGGCCGGATCCCCGAGGGGGAGTGGACGGGAGCCGCGAACGTCGTCCGGCAGCGGGTGACCTTCGCCGGGCTGCCGGGGACGTGGCTGCCCGCCGCCGAACGGCCGGTCGAGGTCGACGGCGTCCCCGGGCTGGCCGCCGACCCGCAGAGCGGCGCCCTGCTGGCCGACCCCGCCGCGGGAAGCGACAGGCGTCCCGGCAAGGGCTTCGCCTACGAGGTGACGTCCAGGGTGCCGGAGCCGTCCAAGGAGGACCTGCTGGCGGCCACCCCCGCGCACGACGACGCCGCGCTGACCGCGTTCCCGCCCGGACCGCAGGAGAAGCTGTTCCGCGAGCTCGCGCAGCAGGCGACCAAGGGCGCGGACGCGCCGATCAAGCAGGCGTACCGGCTGCAGAGCTACCTGCGCACCAGCGCCTCCTACGACGTCACCGCGCCGCCCGGCCACTCGCTCAAGGGCCTGGAGTTCTTCCTGCGGACCACGCACCGGGGCACGTCGGAGCAGTTCGCGGCGACGTTCGCGCTCATGGCCAGGACGCTCGGGCTGCCGTCGCGGGTGGTGGTGGGCTTCCGGCCGGGACAGGCGTCCGGGGGCGTCTACCACGTCAGGTCGGGGTACGTCATGGCGTGGGCGGAGATCAAGTTCGAACGGCTGGGCTGGCGGCCGTTCTACCCCACGCCCGGCCGCAGCGGCGCCAAGGACGACCACGACGTCGTCTCCTCGGCGATCAAGGAGAGCGAGCAGCTGGAGGGCGAGTTCGCGCGCGGGGGCGGCGACCGGTCCGGCACGGCCAAGCCGAAGGCCGGGGAACAGGGCGCGCGGCCCGGCGGCGGGCCGTCGCCGTGGGTGCTCGCCGCCGCCGTGGGCGGGGGCCTGCTGGTGGCGTACGCGGTGACGGCCGCCGTGCTGCCCTGGTGGCGCAGGCGGTCCAGGAGACGCGGCGGGGCGCCCGGCGACCGGGTGCTCGGCGCCTGGCGGCAGACCTGCGACGACCTGCGGCTGGGCGGCCGGCGGACGCTGACCGCCGAGGACGTCCTGACCGGCCAGCCGCCCGACATCACCGCCCATCTCAGGCCGTTGGCCGAAATTTCGAACTTCGTCCGGTACGCCCCCGACGACGTCACCGACGCCGACGCCGCCCGCGCATGGGACAGCAGCGACGCCGTCCGCCGCGCCGCCCGCTCGCGCACCCCCCTCCCCACCCGCCTGCGCGACCGCCTGCTCCTGCGATGATCCCGTCCATGAGAAGCGTCGAGGCCCAGCTCCTGCACCGCCCGCCCGGCCTCACCGCGGCCGACGTCGTCCGGCACCTGACCGCGATCCAGGCCCAGGACGTGCCCTCCGCCCTGCTCGCCTTCCGTGCCCGCTCGGCCACCCTCACACCGTCCGGCATCGAGGCCGCCTGGCAGGCCCGCGAGATCGTCAGGACGTGGGGCCCGCGCGGCACGCTGCACTTCGTGCACGCCGACGACCTCCCCTGGATCCACGCCCTCACCAGCAGCGACACCGCGGCCCTGCGCCGCCTGCGGCAGGAGGGCGTCACGGGCGACGACCTGCTCCCGCTCGCCGTGAACGCGCTCGCCGATCAGGGCCCGCTGACCAAGGCCGAGCTGACGGAACGCCTCGCCGGACGGGCCCGCGGCCAGGGCGTCGTGCACCTGATGGCGCTGGCCGCCCATCACGGCCTGGCGGTGCTCGGCCCGTCCAGGGCGGGCAAGCCGACGTACGTGCACGCGGGCGACTGGCTCGGCGCGCCCGTCGTGCCCGAGCCCGACCGCGGGAAGGCGCTGAAGGAGCTGGCCGTGCGTTACCGCCGCGCCCACCACCCGGCCACCCCCGAGGACCTGGCCGCCTGGTCCGGCCTGCCGCTCGGCGAGGCCCGCGCCGCCTGGCGGGCCGGCGCCGCCCAGGACCCGCCCGAGCCCGGCGAGCCCGTGCTGCGCCTCGCGCCCGCCTTCGACGAGTACCTGATGGGCTGGCGCGGCCGGGACGGCGTCCTGGCCCCCGAGCACGCCGCCAAGGTGTTCCCCGGCGGCGGCGTCCTGCGCCCGGTCGTGCTGTCCGCGGGGACGGTCGCGGGCGTGTGGTCCAGGAAGGGCACGCAGGTGAGCGTGCAGCCGTTCGGCGAGCTGCCCGAGGAACTGGTCCGGGCGGAGATCGAGGACGTTCACCGCTTCCTCAGCGGCCGCTGACCGCCTCCTAGCCGCGCTCTTCCCGGGGGACGTCCTGACGAGGCGCGCTCGCCTCCACCAGCGCCCGCGCGTGCCGCCACGACCCGCCCACCTGCGGCGAGGACACCGCGAACCCGTCCTCGACCGGCAGCACCACGCCCGCCGGGCCGATCCACCCCGACCAGCTCCTCATGCCATCCGCCTACCCGGAAGAAAGGCATGTGACCGTTGAGAGTGAATTGTCGTGAAAGCAATCCGGCGCATCGGGTGATAAGAGAAGAACCACTTGACGCACGGAGGCTGGACATGACGGGGGAGACCATCGCGACGGCGGTGCCGTGGGCCGCCCGCGCGCCCGGCGAGCGCACGCTCGACGAGCGCTTCGAGGAGGTGTTCGACCGGTACTTCGGCGAGATCCACGCCTACGTCGCCCAGCGGCTCGGCCCCGACCACGCCGAGGACATCGTCGCCGAGACCTTCCTGACCGCCTTCCGCAAGCGCGCGCACTACGACCCGTCGAGGGCGGGCGTGCGCGCCTGGCTCTACGGCATCGCCACGAACCTCATCGGCAAGCAGCGCCGGCTGGAGGCCCGCACGCTGCGGGCGCTCGGCCGCTGCGGCCCCGACGGCGACGCGCCCGGCCACGAGGAGGCCGTCGCCCTGCGGGTCAGCGCCCAGAGCCTGCGCCCCAACCTGGCCGCCGCCCTGGCCGAGCTGGACCGGCGCGACCGCGACGTGCTGCTGCTCGTCGCGCTCGCCGGGCTGAGCCACGACGAGATCGCCACCGTCCTCGGCATCCCGTACGGGACCGTCGGGTCGCGGCTCAGCCGGGCCCGCAAGAAACTGCGCGGCCTGCTCGGCACGCACGTCCTGGAGACCACCCATGGCTGACCCCCGCCCCCCTGCCCCGGAGCAGCCCCGACCCGCTCCCGACCCGCGGCCCGGTGGTGACGACCTGCGGGCCGTCCGCGACCTGTACGGGCATCCGGCGCCCGCCCCCTACGCCCAGGCCAGGGTGTGGCGGCGGGTGACGGCCGCGCGCCGCCGCCGGCGCCTGACGCGGCTGTCGGCGCTCTCCCTAGCGACGGCCACCGCCCTCGCCGTGGCCCTCATGCTGGTCAGAGGGACGCCGTCCGCCGTGCCGGGCCGTTCGATCCTGCTCGCGGCGGCCAGTACGGCGGCCTCCGGGCAGCAGGCGGCCTACTGGCACATCAGCCGGCTGCACGACGGCGACCGCCTCACCGAGCTCTGGGCCACCAGAGACGGCCGAGCCTGGACCTGCACCTCCACCCCGGCCGCCAACTCCGCCCTCACCATCACCTCCACCCTGGCCCCCGCCGCTCCCAACTCCACCCCCAGCCCTGCGGCTCCCACCTCCACCCCTGCCGCCTCCGCGTCGCACCCGGGCCGCGTCACCACCCCAGCGCCCCTCTCGGGGCCGGCCTATGAGGGGAGCTGTGCGGGGCGTGGGCGGGTCGTCCCGGTGACGGGCCGGGCGCCGTTCACCATGGCGGGCCGCGACCTGACGTTCCGCCAGATCCAGGAGCTGCCCGCCGACCCCGCGGCGCTCAAGGAGCGGGTGGCCGCGATGTTGCCCGCCGGTTCGGCGGGCCTGCTCGCCGACGCGCTCAGCGGCCTGCTGTGGAGCAAGCCGTCACCCCCCGCCGTACGCGCCGCCGCCTACCGGGCGCTGGCCGACCTGCCCGACGTCCGCTACCTGGGCGGTCGGGCCGATCCCCTGGGCCGTCCCGGGGAGGGGTTCAGCTATCCGCTCCCCACCGGCGTCCGGCGTACGTTGATCATCGATCCGGCCACCTCCCAGGTCCTCGCCGGCGCCGACGCGGGCGGGACCGGCGGCTCGCAGATCGTCCTCACGGCAGGCTGGACCGACCAGGCCCCCGACCTGCACTGACCCCCGCCCCGCCCCGCATTCTCCCGCCCCACCCCCACCTGCACTGACCCCACCCCGGCAGGCGCGTGACCGCCGCGCGGCGAGTTCAGCGCGCCCCGAAACAGGAGCCGCGACGTGTTCTGGCGTGCCCGCACGACCACCGGCAGGGCCATCTGCCTGAGCGACCAGTTCCCCGCCGCCGACGTCGCGGAGGTGATGGACGGACGGGTCCGCTTCGCCGGCCTGCCGCCCGCCGACCTCGGCACGGAGATCGACTGGACCGGCGACCCGTACGGCAACCGCTCCTGGGCGCTGAACCTGCACACGCTGCGCTGGGCGGGCCGGCTGGTCGCCGCGTACGAGCGCACGGGCGAGCGGGCCTGCCTGGAGCGCGCCGCCGACGTGACCGCGCAGTGGATCAGCCGGAACCCGCGCGGCGGCCACGAGCTGAGCCCGTGGGCGTGGGCCGAGCACGCCGTCGCCCTGCGCGCGCCCGTGCTGGTCTGCCTGAGCGAGCACGTGCGCACCCCGCAGCTGTGGGCGAGCCTGGCCGAGCACGGCGAGGTCCTGGCCGACCCCGCGCTCTACCGCGCGGGCCACAACCACGGGCTGGACCAGGACATCGGGCTGTTGCTCATCGGCTGCCGCCTCGGTCGCGCCAAGTGGCGCGACCTGGCCGTACGCCGGATGACCGGATCCGCCGAACTGGCCATTGACGCCCAGGGCGTGCTGCACGAACAGGCCCCCCGCTACGGCCTGTACGTGCACCGCCGCCTCGGCGTGGCCCTGCGCGCGATCAGCGAGAGCGGCGCCGAGCCCCCGGCCCGCCTCGCCGCCCGCCGGACCGCCCTGGAGGGCTACATCGCGCACGCCACCCAGCCCGACGGCCGCCTGACCCCCATCGGCGACAGCCCGGCCGACACCCGCGCCCCCGGCTTCCCCCACGAGGGCCCCCTCGTACGCGTCTTCGACGCCGGATACGTCTTCGGCAGGACCGCCTGGGACGACCCGCGCTCGGCCCACTACTCGATCAGGTTCGGCCCCGGCCGCCGTCTGCACGGCCACGAGGACCACCTCGGCGTCACCTACAGCGCCCAGGGCCGCCGCATCCTGGTCGAGGCCGGGTTCCACTCCTACGAACGGACCGAGTACGCGGCCTGGACCCGTACCCCGCAGGCCCACAACGTGCCCGTCCCGGACGGGGAGTTCCGTCCCGGCACGGCCACCCGCCTGGTGCACGCCGATCTCGCCCCCGGACGCCAGGAGTTCGAGCTGGCCGACGACGCCTACGGCGTGACCAGGACCCGCCGCGTAGTGGTCGGGCACGGCGAGGACGTGATGGCCGTACGCGACTCGGTGCCGTCCGGGACGCTCCGCAGCCTGTGGCACTTCGACCCCGCCCTGCGACTGGTCGAACGGCGGACGGACGCCGTGGTCCTCGGCGACGGCGACTGGCGCGTCACACTGCTCCAGCGGCCCGCGACAGGCATGGAGGTGGGGACCACCATGGTCTCCACCGGCTACCTGCGCACGGAGGAGTCGGTGACGGTCACGTCAGGAAACGCACCCGAGGTACTGACCGTGATCCTCCCCGGCACCGACACCCCAGCCACCACCCCCCACCTCCCCCTGCCATGGCCCCCTTCGCCGTGACCCGCAACCCGTGCACACAGTCAGACAGCCAGCCCCGCTAGGTGCGGGCGGTAGCTCGATTGCCGGGATCATCACCCGTGCCCTGCCCGCAACCTCGGTTCACCAAGACCGCCACTGCCCCCGTCGGCCGGGACCGCCCCCTGCACACCGTCTCTCGGGCCCCTGCCGCACCCCCGCGCACCCCGGCAGCACCGAGAGACGGTCGAGGTCGGCTGCCCATGCAACCAGCGAAGTAGGTCGTCGCGGCACCCAGCGAGACCAGGTCGGCCCCGGGGCGGTCCAGGAAGTACGTCGCCCGGCGTTCAGCGAGGCCGTGTCAGGCCAGGCGGCGAGCCGTGTTCACCAGCTCGCCGACCCCCGCGATCCGGGTGACCACCTTGCTCCCGTCCATCAGATACCGGGGCGGCTTCCGGGCATGCCCCACGCCCCCGGGCGTGCCGGTCGCGATGACGTCGCCCGGCCGCAACGTGAGAATCTGCGACAGGTACGCGATCAGCTCACCCGGCGGGAACACCAGGCCGGCCGTGTCCGCCTGCTGCACGACCTCCCCGTCCACCTCGCACTCCAGGGTCATCGCCCCGCTGATCTCGTCCGGCGTGACGAGGAAGGGCCCGAACGGCGTCGTCCCCTCGAACGTCTTGCCCTGCAGCCACTGCGCCGTACGGTTCTGGTAGTCCCTGGCCGTCACGTCGTTGAGCACCGAATACCCGGCGATGGCCGCCTCGGCCTCCGCACGCGAGGCGCCGCGCACCTCCGCCCCGACGATCACGGCCAGCTCACCCTCCCAGTCCATGGAATCCGACACCGCGGGCAGCTCGATGTCGTCGTACGGCCCGATCAGCGCCTCGGCGAACTTCGCGAACACCGTCGGGTACCGCGGCAACTCCCGTCCCATCTCCAGGATGTGATCGCGGTAGTTGAGCCCGACACAGATGATCTTCCCTGGCACCGGCACCACGGGCGCCAGGTCGGCCGTGGACAGCGGATGCCGCGCCCCGTCCGCCGCGGCGGCCACCTCCCGCCAGCGCGGATCGGCCAGCAACATCCCGACGTCGGGCGCCCCGACCTCAACGGCGTGCTCCCCGTCGATCCGGACGGCGGCCGTACGGCGCGGCAGTCGCAGCGTCGCGAGCTTCACTCGAGCTCCTCTCGATACTGGTGCAGGCCCTCAAAAGGGCGTGTCGGAGAACCAGAACAATTTCGAACCGGGCGCGCGCGCCTGAACCAACCGCGTTCCGGCTGCGGCGGCGCTCAGGCAACAGCAGCCCCAGGCACTGGATGCCCGCCCAGAGAGCCGGGGCGACACCCGGCGTACGGTCCAGATCGGAGCGGCCGGCACGACGGCCCGCCGCTCGCCACCCCCACCCACCGGACGCACCTCACCCGCCCGCTGGACCGCCCGTTGCCCCGTCGGACGAAGCGTCTTCCCTGCACCCGTGCCCTGAACCGAGGACGTACGGGCATCAAGTCGCCGACCTGCGCCCAGAACAGGACAGATGCACGACAGCGACGTCCACATACAACGTCTCATCGGGATTCATGCTGCCCAACGCTAGGGAGTAATCCCGCGTACTGCACTAGCGTTCTGCTGTGAAGAACAAGCCCGCGTACCCCCTGGGCTCGGTCGACAACGCGCTGCTTCTCCTCCACATGCTGCGTGACCAAGGACGTCTCAAGGTCACCGACGTCGCCAAGGAACTCGGCATCGCCCGCTCGACCGCGCACCGCCTGCTGGCGATGCTGGTCTATCGCGACTTCGCCGTCCAGGACGAGCACCACACCTACCTGCCGGGCCCCTTCCTCGGCCCGGCGGCGGGCGACGGCGGCGGCTCGTCCCTGCGCGAGCTGCGCGCGCACGTCCGGCCCGCCATGGAGGCCCTGTGCGCCCGCGTCCGGGAGACCGTGAACCTCATGGTCAGAATGGGCACCGAAGTACGCTTCCTGGACAGCATCGAGTCCCCGCAGATCCTGTACGTCGGCGACCGCCGCGGCACCATCCTGCCCGCCCACCGCGCCTCCGGCGGCAAGGTCCTGCTGTCCTCACTGCCCCGCGACCAGCTCGCCCACCTCTACCAGGACCTGCCCGACCAGGAACGCGCGTCCCTGCTCCGCGAACTCGACGAGATCCGCCCCCGCGGCTACGCCCTCAACCTCGACGACACGGAGCAGGGCGTCTCGGCGATCGGAGCGGCGCTACGCAACGGCCGCGGCACCCCCGTGGGAGCCCTGTCCATCTCGATCCCCTCGGCCCGCTACACCCCCGACCGCCTCCCGTCCCTCCTGACCGACCTCCGCCAATCCATCACCGAGGCCGAACCCCACCTCACCAACTTCCCACCTGACCCGCCGGAGGCCCTGGACACCCGCCCACATGCTTCGATCACCACAAGGCAACCGACTAACGGGACGACGTGAGCAGCAACGGCTTGAGCTGCCGAAAAAACTCCACCGCATCCGCCAACGAATCCCTCCCCGGCGCCCCCTCGATGATGTTCACGGTAAGCAGCCGCCTGTAGTCAGACGTCCACCCGTAAACAAACGCAATGCTCTGCCCCTGACCATTCTTCCGCCGAGCAGCGAAACCCGGCCCGAGACCACCAGGAAGATCGGTTCCAGCGGTGGATCGTCTCGTGTTCTCCAGATCCTCCGCATCATCCGGCGACGGATCGAACACTTCGATCAGCAGACCTCGGTTGTGTTCCGCATCAGGCTTCTCGGTCACCGTGCATGACTCGAACTTGCGGCCCCCATCCATCTTCGTGCCGAATGCGCGATATTCGTGGAGGCCGGTCGCGACCATGATGGAGTTGGCGGAGATCAAGTCGCATTCGTGTGGAGCGGCGGTGACGTTTCCGAGCAGTCTGGTATCCGGAGGCGGAACCGAGGAGCATCCCACCAGAATGAGCGTCGTAAGGGCAATCGCTGGATTGACCTTCATGATCCACTTCCGGCATGGTAATCCGTGGCTTTATCGAAGCCGATCTCGATGGCCGCGTCCGGGCGGTCGAACACGCGGCCGGTCTCGTTGAGATGCAGCCACTCGTCGTAGGACTCCCGCTGGTCCGCGTTCATCTCGTCCCAAGGTTTGATCTCTCCATTGACCAGGAAGTGTCCGGCAGCCCCCGGCGAGAAGTCCTTGTGACGGTACGGGTGCGTCCTGGCCGGTACGGAACCGTCCCCGAACAAGCCGTGGCGCATCATGGTGGCCGCGGTCAGGTCCGAGAACATGTGCTTGGCGGCCCCCAGCGCATCGTCGGCGTTGATGCGGGCCTGTTCCTCCCGGCCGGGCTTGATCTTGCCGAAGAGCTCTCCCTTGGCCGTGTCGACCAGCAGTCCGATGAACTTGCCGGGAGGGCCGGGGGCAAGCCCGACGACCGCCTCCGTCATCTCCCTGAACGCGGAGAAACGGGCGTCTTCCGCTTTCGCCTTCTCGATGCCGGAGATGTTGGCCGCATCGATGATCATCCAGGTCGTCACGCTGAGGCCGCGTGCCGCTCGGGCGAACTCCGCGCCTCCACTCCGGCTCATCCGCTCCTCGAGGATGTCCTGCCGTGCGGCGTCCAGTTGCTGCCGCGTGGCGCCGGGGTGCGACTGGCGCCAGGCCGTGACATCGGCCTCGACCTCCGATTCGATCTTGGCTGCCAGTTCGTCCAGCATCCGGGCGGCGTGCAGGCCGTGCGCGGCGGTCACCTTCCGGAAGGCGTCGTCGTCCTCGAACGCCCAGGCCATGGCCTGCCTCATGTCCTTGGCGTTGAACTTGGCGCCGTAGGGGTCGCCGCCGAGGAGGTTCTTGTCCGCGTTGGCGCTTGTCTCCACTCCGGGCCTCTTGTCGGTGAACGACTGGGCGTCGCGGTGCACGTCGCCGATGTACTGGCTGAGGACTGTGCTGAGGTGGGGGCGGGTGGAGGGGAGGTTGGTCTGGACCTTGGGGTCGCTCCAGAAGCGGACCGCCCAGGAGGCGATCAGGGCGGACTTGTAGCCGCGTGATCCGCCCGGTGGCAGGTCGTGGTCGCGGAACTCCGTGGTGGCGGCCTGGATGGCCCAGCCGAGGTCGGCGTCGGCGTCGCCGAGCCAGCGGTGGGTGCGCATCAGGTAGGCGAGGGGTTTGCGGGCGGGGTCGGTGAAGAAGTCCTGGGCCACGGCGGGGTGGTGGGCCAGGGCGATCAGGGCGGTGCCCATGGGGCTGAGGTCGCCGGGGGAGACGTCTCTGGGGCCGGGGAGCGCCCAGGGGTCTCGGGGGAGGGACAGGTCGGGGGGATGGGCGAGGTCCTGGTCGTGCAGCTTGCGGACCAGGGTGAGCAGGAAGGTGTGGTCGAAGTCGCCGTCCTGGAGGAGCCTTTTGACGGCGAACGCGTCCTGGGGGTGGTCGATGTCCTCGATCAGGCGGTCGGCGTAGTCGGCGGCCAGGCGCGTCCGGCCGACGCCGTGGGAGGCGGTGCCGAGCAGGGTGCTGAGCATGGTGAGGAGCCGGTCCTGGGTGGCCGTGTCGTAGAGGAGGGGGCGGTCACCGGGCGGAAGGTCGTAGGAGTACGCGCGGGCGATGAGTGCTTTGAGTTCGCGCGGCGGTATCAGGGTGAGAAAGGCCACGGCGAAGAACGGGTCGTTCTTGTGACGTTCGAGTTCGGCGACGGATTCCGCGTCGAGTGAATGGGATGCGATTCGTGCACGGAGTCGCGCGGCGAGGGCGGTGGCCGCGGTCGCGCCTTCGGAGGGGGATTTCGACAGCCATGGGGATTCGTCGGCCCAGAGGACGCCGTCCTCGCCGGGGCGCCGGTCTGGGGTGGCGAGGATGAGGTCGAGACGGCCCTGCAGTGTGGGGATCTGGTCGTGCAGCTGGCGGCCGATGGTCGACAGCTGGGCCGGTCCCCACAGGGATAGGCCGAGTGGGGTGAGGGCTCGTTCGACTTGGAGGCCGATGTCGGGAATTGTGCTGCTTGCTCGTTTCATGCCGTTGATGAGCTGGGTCATCAGGGCGGGGTCGATGCCCACGGGAGGGGTCATGAGGCGGGCTCGGACGGGTGCAGCGTGTCGAGCAGCCTCAGTGCCCGGGTGAACAGGTCCTTGAAGCCGTGGTCCCAGGTGCGCAGGTCGGCGGCGAGGCTGTCGCCGGCGGGGCCCTTGAGCGCGCCGCCGTCCACCAGGCGGATCAGGGCGGTCAGGTCGTTGGCGTGTTCGTCGCGCAGTCGTTCGATGTGACGCCGGGCGGCGGTTATTTCGTGCTGCGTCGCCATCATCACCCGATTTCGTTGCGCTTTGGGGGGCGGGGGAGGGGTGGTCGATGGCATATTAGCCCGCCGCGTCGGCGCTGGTGAAATGGAAAAGGGGTCCTCGTGTAATTCGGCTCTTGGCTGATGAATTGGGCGAGGGTTTGTGGTGATAAATAGGCTGAACGCGTTATTTCGTTGTGTTTGATGAATGGGAGGGAAGGGGGAACCCTCGGGGCAGTGTCAGGTGAGGGGAGGTGAGCGCTGGGGCGTGAGGGTGAGTGCCGAGGGTGAGGGTGGCTGGAGGTAGCGGCGGGTGAGGGGCCGAAGGTTGGGTTGGGTTGGGTGGCGGGTGGGGTGTCGTGTGGAAGGGCTGGTGGCGAGGCTGGGTGGGAGAGTGGTGAAGGCTGCGGTGAGGGGCCCGCCGCCCGCTCAGCCGCCGAGCCGCGGGTGTGGGCGGCGCGCGGTGCTGCTGGTGGGGGCCGGGGGATGGGGGCCGGGGAGGCGGGTCCTCTTGGGTGAAGGCAGCTCGTGCGGGTCCGCCAGGACGGACGGCCTGGCGGTCAGCTCCCGGAAGCGCGCTGACCGCCAGGACGGACGACCTAGCGGTCAGCTCCCGGAAGGGCGCTCCGAGCGGCGGTGACGAGGTCGGCGACGACTTCGGCCGTCAGCCCGATCCCGAACGTCCGGAACTTGATCAACGGGATGCCGAGCGCCAGCCCCACCAGAGGCGAATCCGTCCGGTCGAGGTCGGGCAGCCCCGGGGCCTGCCGGAGCCGTTCCCTCAGCACCCGGCCGCCCACCGGGTGCGCCAGCCACTCGCCCAGCGTGGACATCTCGCTCAGCTCGCCCACATGTCCGTCGCCGGGCGTGCTCAGCTCCGCGCGCAGCCGGATGTCCCGTGACGACGCGCCCACCTCGACGGCGAACGGGCCGGGGTCGATCCGCCAGCCGCCGCGCGTCACCGACCACCGCGCGAGGTCGCGCGGCCCGAGGGCGAGCCGTACGCGCTCGCTCGCCCCGGGGGCCAGGCCGACCTTGGCGAAGGCGCGCAGCCCGTGGCGGGGCCGCGAGGGGTGTTCGGCCTCGAAGGCGACGTAGAGCTGGGCCACCTCCTGGCCGTGGCGGTCGCCGGTGTTGGTGACGGTGAAGGCGGCGTCCCAGGTGTTGGGGCCGGTCTCGCGCACGTCCAGGTCGGAGTACTCGAACCGGGTGTAGGTCAGCCCGTGGCCGAAGGGGTAGGCGACCTCGGTGCCCAGCGTGTCGTGGTGCCGGTAGCCGACGTAGCGGCCCTCGCCGTACACGACGTGGCCGTCGGAGCCGGGGAAGTACAGGTGGGACGGTACGTCGGCGAGGCGCAGCGGGATCGTCTCGGTGAGCCGTCCGGACGGGCTGTGCGTGCCGAGCAGCAGGTCGGCCAGCGCCGCGCCGCCCGCCTGGCCGAGCAGCCAGCCCTCCAGGACGGCCGAGGCGAGGTGCCGCCACCCGGCCACCGACACGACCCCGCCGTTGGACAGCACGACGACCACCCGCGGGCACACCTCGGCCACCCGCCGCAGCAGCTCGACCTGGACGCCGGGCAGATCGATCGAGGTGCGGTCGAAGCCCTCGGACTCGGCGGCCTCGGGCAGGCCGAGGAACACCACGGCCACCTCGGCCGCCGCCGCGCGCTCCACCGCCTCCCGCGCCAGATCGGCGTCGGCCTCGCCGTCGAGCCGGTAGCCGGCGGCGAACGGCAGCCCCTCGACGGCCCGGCCGAGCGCGTCGAGCGCGGTGTCCAGGCGGGTGGGCACCACGTGCGAGCTGCCGTGCCCCTGGTAGCGCGGGGTGCGGGCGAGCTCGCCCAGCACGGCCACGCGCAGGCCGGGGGCCAGCGGCAGCACGCCGTCGTTCTTCAGCAGCACGGCGGAGGCGCGGGCGGCCTCGCGGGCCAGCTCGTGGTGCTCGTCGACGTCCCAGCCGTCGTGCCGCTCGCGGCCGGCGACGCGTTCGGCGAGCCCGGCGACGCGGCCCGCCGCCAGGTCGAGCACGGACTCGGGCAGGCGGCCCGAGCGCACCGCGTCCTCGATCAGGCCGTCCGTGCCGGTGGGCGGCATCTCCAGGTCCAGGCCCGCTTCGAGGGCCGCCACCCGGTCGTTGACCGCGCCCCAGTCCGACATCACCAGGCCGTCGAAGCCCCACTCCTCGCGCAGCAGGGTGGTCAGCAGCCAGCGGTGCTGGGAGGCGTAAACGCCGTTGACGCGGTTGTAGGAGCACATGATCGCGTACGGTCGGGCCTCCCGGACGATGTGCTCGAAGGCGGGCAGGTAGATCTCACGCAGCGTGCGCTCGTCGACGTCCGCGCTGATCCGCATGCGGTCGGTCTCCTGGTTGTTGACCGCGAAGTGCTTGACGCAGGCCCCGACGCCGCGCGACTGGACGCCGGTGACCAGCGCCGCCCCCATCACCCCGGTCAGGTACGGATCCTCGGAGAAGTACTCGAAGTTGCGCCCGCACAGCGGCGACCGCTTGATGTTCACCCCCGGGCCGAGCACGACGTCCACCCCCAGCGCGGCGGCCTCCTTGGCCAGCGCCGCGCCCACCCGGCGGGCCAGCGCCGGGTCCCACGAGGAGCCGAGGGCCACGGCGGGCGGGAAGCACGTGGCGGGCTCGCTGCGGGTCAGCCCGAGCGCGTCGCCGGCCTCCGCGCGCTGGCGGCGGACGCCGTGCGGCCCGTCGGACAGCGTGATCGCGGGCACCGCGTCACGGACCGCCGTGGTGTGCCAGGTGTCGCTCCCGGACGTGAGCGACGCCTTCTCTGCCGTGGTGAGGTCGGGGGGAAGAGCCATGGAACACCTCGTTATCTGGGCTGCAGTCCTAGTTGCTTGAGGAAGGTGATGACGGCGGCACGCATGTCCACCTGGTCCGGGTCGAGCAGCCATTGCGTCTGCAGGCCGTCGACGAGCGCGATGAGCTGCCGGGCGACGGCGTCGGGATCGTGGTCGAGCGGCGGCGTGGCGCCTTCGAACAGGGCGCCGAGCAGCCACGCGGCCTGCCGGCGCAGCCTGCGGTAGCGCTGGACGAAGTAGTCGTGGGCGGGATGGCCGGGATCGGCGGCCTCGCCGGAGATCTTCACGTACAGCCCGACCAGGCCGGGCGTGCCCATGTTCCTGGCGACCTGCGAGACCGCGCGGTCGAGCAGCTCCTGCGGCGAGAGGCCGTCGTCGGGGCCGCCCATCAGCTCGCCGTCGACCTCGTCGCGGCGGCTGAGCACCTGGATGAGCAGGCTCTCCTTGCCGGGGAAGTGGTGCAGCAGCCCCGCGTGGGTCAGGCCGGCGTGCGCGGCGATGTCGCGCAGCGACACCGCGTGGAATCCCGAGCGGGAGAACAGCTCTGTGGCGGAGTCGAGGATGCGGGCGCGCGTGCGCTCGCCCTTGCGCCCTCGGCGTGGCGTCGGTTCGGTCACCGGCCGGCCCTTTCTGCTGGGGGACGCGGGCTGCGCATGCGTGCCGGGGTACCGCGAGGTCGGCCCTCCACCGGCTCGCCCAAGAACCTACCACGTGGTCAGTTTTCGCGCCCGTGGCGGTCCGCGGCGGACCCTAGAGCCAGTCGCGGCGCTTGAAGACCATGTAGAGCACCATGCACACCGCCGCCATCAGCAGGATCGCGAACGGGTAGCCGAACACCCAGTGGGTCTCGGGCATGAAGTCGAAGTTCATCCCATAGATGGTGCCGACCAGCGTCGGGGCGAACAGGATGGCCGCCCACGCGGAGATCTTCTTGACCTCCTCGCCCTGCTGGATGCTGGCCTCGGTCATGCGGGCCATCTCCGCGTTCTGCGCCTGGGTCACCAGCGTCGAGTTGACCACCAGGATGTTCTGCAACATCTGGCGGAAGGCCGAGATGCGCTCGGTCACCGTGATCGCGTGGTCGGCGACGTCGCGCAGGTAGCTCTGCAGCTCGTCGTTGACGCCGTACTTGGCGGCGCCGGCGATGAAGCCGTGGATCATGCCCACCAGCGGCGCGATGGCCCGCTGGAACTCGATCACCTCGCTGGACAGCTCGTAGACGCGCCGCGACACCGAGGGGTCGCCGCTGAAGACCTCGACCTCGATCTCCTCGATGTCCTTCTGCAGCCCGGCCACCACCGGCGCGTAGCCGTCGACCACGGCGTCGAGGATCGCGTACAGGACGGCCTGCGGGCCCTGGCGCAGCAGGTCGGGGTCGGACTCCATGCGCTTGCGCACCCCCTGCAGGTCGGGGGCCTCGGCGTGGCGCACGGTGATCACGAAGTTGGGGCCGACGAAGACGTGCAGCTCGCCGAAGGCCACCTCCTCCACGTCGTCGAGGTAGCGGGCGGCGCGCAGCACCACGAACAGCGTGTCGCCGTAGCGGTCGGCCTTGGCCCGCTGGGAGCCGACGATCGCGTCCTCCAGCGCCAGCTCGTGCAGCTCGAACTCCTCGGCGAGCTTGACCAGCTCCCACTCCTTCGGACGGTAGAGGCCGATCCAGGCCATGCTGTCCGGCATCTGCTTGAGACGTTCGAAGGCGTCGGCGAGCGAGCCGGGGTTGTCGACCCGCTCGCCGTTCTGGTAGACGGCGTTGTCGATCACGGTGGGCCGGTAGGGGTGCTCCTCGGTGGCCCGCGGGTCCATCGAGTGCTCCGGCGCCTCCTCGCGGTTGTCACCGCTGCGCCTGAACCCCTTCACCCTGGCCATGCACCCTCCGATCCGGTTGCCGTGCCGACTACTGCGAGGACACCAGGCTGTCGAGCTCCTGGGTCGCCCGGTCCCTGATGGTCTTGCGCCACATCGGCGTCCAGCCGAACAGCAGCCCCTGCGGCCTGCCGAGAGCCATTCTGGACCAGCGCCTGAAGTCGAACTCGTCGTGGTGGCGGACGATGAGGTCGTCCTCGAACCTGAACAGCGCGTCGATCTCGTTGACGACCGTGCGGCCGGTGGAGGAGAAGGTGTAGCTGGCCGTCCAGTGGGCCGAGCCGCTGAACTCGTCGGCCTGGACGTCGCGGTAGCCGGATCTCAGCCCGTCGCGCACGCCGAGCTGCAACCGCCACATCGCCATCACCCGGTCGCGGCCCTCGACCTCCTGGAAGATGGGGTCGCCGAAACTGATCTCGGGGTGGTAGCAGCGCTCCATGGCCGCGAAGTCCGCGCGGCCCAGAGCGTCGTAGAAGGCGCTGATGAGCGCCACGTGCCGATCGTTCACCTTGCTATCGAATCATGGCCGCACCATTGTCCCAGCACACCGCCCGCAGCCACTGCTCGCCGAGGTCCAGGCGGGCGAGTGCGTCGAGCTGGTGCGCGTAGGGGTACGGGATCGTCGGGAAATCGCTGCCGAGCACCACCTTCCCAGAAAGCCCGAGATCACGCAGAACCGGGCGCAATCGGCTGGGAAACGGCATGCCGCGCTCGGAGAAGTCGGTGAAGGCCATGGTGGTGTCCAGGGCGACCCGCTCATGGCGGACGGCCAGCTCGAAGAACGGCTCGTACTCGGGCATGCCCAGGTGCGCGATCACCGCCCGCAGCCGCGGATGGGCGGCCAGCACCGCGCCGATCGGCCCCGGCCCCACGTGGCCGCCGGGCACGGGCACCGAGCTGGCGTGCACGACCACGGGCACGCCCGACTCCGCCAGCAGCCCCCAGACCTCGTCCAGCTCGGGCGCGGCCGGGTCGAAGCCGCCGACCTGGAGGTGCACCTTGAAGATCTGGACGCCGTCCGCCAGCGCCGCGCGCACGTAGTCCGCGACGCCGGGCTCGGGGTAGAACGTCGCCGACGGCAGGCAGTCGGGGTTGCGGCGGGCGAAGCCGAGCGTCCAGGCGTTGAGGTCGCGCGCCATGTCCGGCCGGTGCGCGTACGCCAGCGCGGGGAAACGCCGTACGCCCATCTCGCGCAGCCTCGTCAGCCGCTCCTCGACCGGGCGTTCGTACTCGATCTTCCAGCCGGCGCCCATCAGCGGGCCGCCGTGGTTGAAGTGATGCCAGACCCGGCGTTCCATTCGTTCGGGCAGGAAGTGCACGTGCAGGTCGATCAGGCCCGGCAGCCCGAGGGCGCGCCACCACGCCGGAACCTCCGCGTCAGAATGTAGTTCTGCGGCCACAACCGGGACTTTACCCGGCTAGTGTTTCTCCTCGATGGACATGCTCTGGGCCCACCTGATCAAGGTTCAGCCTGACCCCGACCCCTGGGTCGTGCTGGTCTCGGCTCTGGCCGCGCTCGCGGTCGTCGCGTTCCGCACACCCTGGCAGGTGTCCAGGGGCCTGATCACGATCGCCCACGAGGGCGGCCACGCGGTCATGGCGCTGCTCACCCGGCGCAAGCTGGAAGGCATCCGGCTCCACTCCGACACCTCCGGCGTCACGCTGACCAGGGGGCGCCCCAACGGCCCCGGCATGGTGCTGACCGCGCTCGCCGGCTACCTGGCCCCCTCGTTGCTGGGGCTGGCCGCCGCCTGGCTCACTGAGCAGGGCCGCATCACACTGCTGATCTGGAGCGTGCTGCTCTTCCTGGTGTGCATGCTGCTGCTGATCCGCAACCTCTACGGCGCGCTGATCCTGCTGGTCACCGGCGGCGCGGTGTTCGCCCTGTCCATGTACGCCCCCGCCCAGGTCCAGCAGATCGTGGCCATGGTGGCGACGTGGTTCCTGCTGTTCGGCGGCGTCCGGCCGATCGTCGAGCTGCAGCGCAAGCGGCGCAGGCGGCAGGCCAGAGACTCCGACGCCGACCAGCTCGCCCGGCTGACGTTCCTGCCCGGCGGCTTCTACGTCTTCTTCTTCCTGGTCGTGGCCGCTGCGTCGGTGGTGTTCGGCGCGTACCTGATGAACCCGTTGACCCCCTGAAAGCCGAAATTTCACATTAAACTCACCGGCAACAGGGGGGAGTGCCGTGTTGCCAGCCGAGGACGCGCCCGGCTACCGGGTGCTCGATCAGGCGGGCCAGGGCGGTTTCGCCGTCGTCTACCGCGCCTACCAGGAGCGCCTCGACCGGGTCGTGGCGCTGAAGGTCCTGTCGGTCGACCGGGTCGACCAGCGCACCATGCGCCGCTTCCAGCGCGAGCTCCGGCTCACCGGCCGCCTGACCGGCCATCCCAACGTCGTGACCGTCTTCGACACCGGCGTGACGCGCTCGGGCAAGCCGTACATCGCGATGGACTTCTTCGAGAACGGCTCGCTGCGCGACAAGGTCCGCAAGGAGGGGCCGCTCGGGGTGCCCGACGTGCTGCGCGCGGGCGTCAAGCTGGCCGGCGCGCTGGCCGCCGTGCACGAGGCCGGGGTGCTGCACGGCGACATCAAGCCGCAGAACATCCTCATCTCCCGCTACGGCGAGCCCGCGATCGCCGACTTCGGCGTGGCCAGGGTGGTGGACTCGGCGGAGATCTCGGCCACCTCCCAGGCGTTCACCCCGCTGCACGCCGCCCCGGAGGTGCTCACCGGGCAGCCGCACTCGGCCTCCGGCGACATCTACTCCCTGGGCTCGACGCTCTACCACCTGCTGGCCGGGCAGCCCGCCTTCCACAACCCGGCCGACCCGTCGATCGCGCCGCTGATGTACCGGGTGCTGAGCCTCGACCCGCCGCCGATCAACCGGCCGGACGTGCCGCCGGTGGTGTTCGGGACGATCCTGCATGCGATGTCCAAGCAGCCCGAGCGGCGGCCCGGCTCGGCCAGGGAGCTGGCGCGGCGGTTGCAGGAGGTGCAGGCCGAGCTGGGGCTGTCGGTGACCGACCTGGTGGGCCAGGATCCGGGGCCGGGGCCGGCGACGTCCACCGTCCCGCGCCGCCCGCGCGGCGGCCCGCAGCCCCCGCCGCACCCCGGCGACTCCTCCCTCCCCGCCACCGGCAGCCGGCTCCCCCACCCCCACCCGCACGCCCCCGCCCCGCATCAGCCCGGCCCGGCGGAAAACGCGAGCAGCGCAAGGCGGGATGCTCCCACGGCAGGGGGCGTGGGCGGCGCCCGGCGGGAGGCCGTCACGACGCCGCCCACCGGGGCCGGGGGCCTCGGGAGGCGTCTGCTGATCGGGGGCTCGGTCGCGGCCGTGGCGATCGGCGGCACCGGCCTGGCCGTCTACCTGTCGCTGCGCCCGCCCGCGGGTCCGGGGCCCGCCGAGCGCCGTCCCGAGGCCGCGACCCCCGCGGCGACCGCCGCCACCACCCCGCCGCCGATCAGCAAGCGGGACGTCGCCGCGCTCGCCCCCCGCAGGCTCAAGGTCACCGCCGACCGCGGCGCCCTGGTGGAGCTGAGCTGGGCGCTCCCGGCCGACGCCCGCCGCTACCCGGTCGTCCTGCAACGTTCGCGGGCGGGCGGGGGCGACGTGACCGTCGTCGCCCTCGGCACGGGCGCCACCAGCGGCCGCGTCGCCGGGCTCGACCCGGACACCGGCTACTGCTTCCTGGTGGGCGTGCCGCTGCGCATCTCGGCGGACACCACGGTCGCCTGGTCGAAGCCGGCCTGCGTCAGAGGGGCGCGCTCAGCCCAGTAGCTTGCGCGCCGCCTGCTCGATCTCCTCCTCCGACAGCAGCACGTGGTTGGCCGCGTCGCCCAGCGGGATGAAGCTGTCGGCCGAGGTCACCCGGGCCACCTGCCCCGTGAACCCGGCGTCGATCAGCTCGGTCGTCACGCCCTCGGACACGCCGCCGGAGTGGCGGGTCTCGTCGGCGATCAGCACCTTGCCGGTCAGCTCGGCCGCCCGCAGCAGGTCGTCCACCGGCAGGGGGGCCAGCCAGCGCAGGTCGAGGACGCGGCAGCCGTAGCCCTCCTGGGTGAGCCGGACCGCGGCGCGCAGGCTCATCCGCAGCCCGTTGCCGAACGTCACGATCGTCAGGTCACGGCCCTCGCCGTACGAGCGGGCCCGGCCGACGGGCACGTGCGTCTCGCGCCAGCGCCCCGGCGGCGTGTACGGCGCCAGCCAGCCGCCGTCGCCCTCCTCGAACAGGTCACGCGTGTGGTAGAGCGCGATCGGCTCCAGGAACACGCAGACCGACCCGGCCGTACGGGCGGCGGCCAGGCAGGTGCGCAACATGGCGGCGGCGTCGTCGGGACGCGCGGGCGAGGCGAGGACCAGGCCCGGGATGTCGCGCAGCGCGGCCACCGCGTTGTCGTTGTGGAAGTGGCCGCCGAAGCCCTTCTGGTAGGCGTAGCCGGCGACGCGGACGACCATGCCGTTGGTGTAGGCGCCGCGCGAGAAGAACGACAGGGTGGCGCCCTCGCCGCGGATCTGGTCGAGCGCGTTGTGCAGGTAGGCCAGGTATTGGATCTCCGGCACCGGGAGCTGGTTGGACACCGCCGAGCCGAGCGCGAGGCCGAGGATGGCCTGCTCGTCGAGGAGCGTGTCGAACACCCGCGAGCCGCCGAACCGCTTCTGCAGCCCCCGGGTGACGCCGTAGACGCCGCCCTTCCTGGCGACGTCCTCGCCGAAGACCGTCATCTCGGGGTAGACCACCAGGGCGTCGGCGAGCGTGCGGTTGATGGTCTGCGACAACGTCAGCGGCTTCTCCGTCTCGGGCAGCGTGCCGGCGAACGCCTTCTCCCTGATCGGGCCCTCGGCCGCGGTCGGGCTGATGTTGGCGATCAGGTCGGGACGGCGCGGCGCGATCGGCTCCATGACCTCCGCGGCCGAGCCGAGCCGCGGGGCGCGGGTGGTCTCCAGGGCGATGCGCAGGATGTGCTCGCGCGCCGACTCGTACGCCTTGAGCAGGTCCTCCGGCGTCTCCAGGCCGGCCTCCACCAGCAGCCGCGCGGTGCGGACGAGCGGGTCGCGCTCCATGTCGGCCCGCAGCTCCCGCTGGGTGCGGTAGGCCGACTCGACGTCGGACCCGGCGTGCCCCATCAGCCGCACGGTGGACAGGTGCAGGAACGCGGGGGAGCGGTTGGCGCGGACGTGCTGGACGGCGAGCGTGGCGGCGTCGTAGGCGTCGGCCAGGTCGCAGCCGTCGGCGGCGAAGTAGGCGATGCCCGGCCGCCGCGCCGCCGCCTCCACCCAGCCCTTGGGGGTGCGGACGCTGATGCCGATGCCGTTGTCCTCGCACACGAACAGGATGGGCAGCGGCTGCCCCTGGAAGGTGGCGTAGGAGGCGGTGTTGAGCCCGGTCAGGGCGCTGGCGTGGTTGATCGAGGCGTCGCCGAAGCTGCACACGGCGATGGCGTCGGGCGGCCAGGCCGACCGGTCGCCGAGCGCGGTGGCGCGTTCGATGGCGAAGGCCACGCCCACGGCGCGCGGCAGATGGCTGGCGATCGTCGAGGTCTGCGGGATGACGGCCAGGTGGGGGTGGCCGAAGACCTTGTGCCGGCCGCCCGCGATCGGCTCGTCGGCCGCCGCGGTGAGGCCCATCAGCACGTCGCGAAGGCCCTGCTCGGGCAGCCGGCCGGCCTGCTCGGACCTGGTCAGGTAGAAGGCGCCGGAGCGGTAGTGGAGCAGCGCCGGGTCGCTCGCCCTGGCCGCGGCGGCGACCGCCGCGTTGCCCTCGTGGCCGGCCGACCCGATCGTGTAGAAGCCCTCGTTCTGCTCGCGGAGCCAGCGGGCGGCGATGTCGAGCAGGCGGCTGTCGAGCTGGCGCTGGAACAGGGTCCGGCACCGGTCGCCGGTGAGCGACGTGCCCTCGCGCACCGGGCCGCCGGGATCTCGGGCGGGGCCTGGCTTCAGCGCCTCAACGGATTGGATGAAATGTGTCTCAACAGTGTCGCGCGCCACACCCTGATTATGTCCGTCATCGCCGCCGCCGTCTGCCGGAGTGCATGACAGATTGTGGTCCGGTCCGTTTAACCCTGATCCATGACCGTTTGCAGAGATCTACGGTGTTTCGGGGGTTTTCGTACGGCGTGATGGGCCGACGGTCAGTTAGTGATTGCTAACGCTGGCCTCGATCGCGGCGCGGGCCATCGTGTGCAGCAGGGGGCGCATGTCGTGCGGGGGCAGCTCGCCCGCGCTGTGGGGCGTCGAGTTGAGCAGGCCGAAGACCGCGTGCGTGGCCGCGCGCAGCCGGGCCGGCGGGCACGCCGGGTGCAGCTCGGCCAGCACGGTCACCCACTCCTCGACGTAGAGGCGCTGCAGCCGCCTGATCCTGCGCCGCTCGGGATCGGGCACGTTGCCCAGCTCGCGGTCGTGCACGGTGATCAGCGCCGGCTGGTCGAGCGCGAACGTGATCTGCACGTTGAGCAGCGCGTCGAGCGTCTCGGCCGGGCCGTCCGAGGAGGTCGCCACCGCCACCGCCGACTCCCGCAGCCGCGAGCTGACGTCGAGCAGCATCTCGGCGAGCAGCGCCTCCTTGCCACTGAAGTGCCGGTAGAGCGCGGGACCCGAGACGCCGACCGCGCCCCCGATGTCCTCGATGGAGACCCCGTGGAAACCGCGGGCGGCGAACAGCCGGGCGGCCGCCGCGAGGATCTCCATGCGCCTTCTGCCGCGCTCGCGGGTAGGTGTGGAGGCAGTGGTCACGTCTCACATGCTAGACGATTACGTTAATGATGACTAACATCTCGGCCATGACGAGAGGGGACTCATGAGCGACTGGCCGGTGCTGAAGTCGGCCGTGGAGCCCGGGAGCGAGGCGTACAAACGCAACGCCGAGCTCAACGAGCGGCTGGCCGCCGAGCTGCTCGAACGGCTGGCCGCGGCGGCGCTCGGCGGCCCCGAGCGGTCGCGGCAGCGCCACGTCGAGCGGGGCAAGCTGCTGCCGCGCGACCGCGTCGACGGGCTGCTCGACCCCGGTTCCCGCTTCCTGGAGCTGTCGCCGCTGGCGGCCGGCGGCCTCTACGACGACCAGGCGCCCGCCGCCGGGATCATCACCGGCGTCGGCAGGGTGGCCGGGCGCGAGTGCGTGGTCGTGGCCAACGACGCCACCGTCAAGGGCGGCACGTACTACCCGATGACCGTCAAGAAGCACCTGCGCGCGCAGGAGGTGGCCCTGCACAACCACCTGCCCTGCGTCTACCTGGTCGACTCCGGCGGCGCGTTCCTGCCCAAGCAGGACGAGGTCTTCCCCGACCGGGAGCACTTCGGGCGCATCTTCTACAACCAGGCCACCATGTCGGCCCGCGGCATCCCGCAGATCGCCGCCGTGCTCGGCTCGTGCACCGCCGGCGGCGCGTACGTGCCGGCCATGAGCGACGAGGCGGTCATCGTCCGCGGCCAGGGCACGATCTTCCTGGGCGGTCCGCCCCTGGTGAAGGCGGCCACCGGCGAGGAGGTCACGGCCGAGGAGCTGGGCGGCGGCGACCTGCACTCCCGGGTCAGCGGCGTCACCGACCACCTGGCCGAGGACGACGCCCACGCCCTGGCCATCGTCCGCGACATCGTCTCGACGCTGGCCCCCCGGGCGCCCCGTCCCTGGGACACGGTCGCGCCCGAGGAGCCGCGGCACGACCCGCGCGACCTCTACGGCCTCGTCCCGGCCGACACCCGCCAGCCCTACGACGTGCGCGAGGTCATCGCCCGCCTGGTGGACGGCTCGCGCTTCCTGGAGTTCAAGGCCGAGTACGGCTCCACCCTCGTCACCGGCTTCGCCCACCTGCACGGCCACCCGGTGGGCATCGTGGCCAACAACGGCATCCTGTTCAGCGAGTCGGCGATGAAGGGCGCGCACTTCATCGAGCTGTGCGACCAGCGCCGCATCCCGCTGGTGTTCCTGCAGAACATCAGCGGGTTCATGGTCGGCAAGGCGTACGAGGCGGGCGGCATCGCCAAGCACGGCGCCAAGATGGTCACGGCCGTGTCGTGCGCGCGGGTGCCCAAGTTCACGGTGGTGATCGGCGGCTCGTTCGGGGCGGGCAACTACGCCATGGCCGGACGGGCGTACTCGCCCAGGTTCCTGTGGATGTGGCCCAACGCCCGCATCTCCGTCATGGGCGGCGAGCAGGCGGCGAACGTGCTGACC
The DNA here is from genome assembly GCF_040298265.1 of Nonomuraea sp. NPDC001636. Classification (NCBI taxonomy): domain Bacteria; kingdom Bacillati; phylum Actinomycetota; class Actinomycetes; order Streptosporangiales; family Streptosporangiaceae; genus Nonomuraea; species Nonomuraea sp. NPDC001636. Next base: position 157,287 of record NZ_JBEOZT010000013.1, on the reverse strand, counting down.
ACGGTCGGCAACGCCGACCCCGACGCCATCCGCGCCCAGTACGAGCACCAGGGCAACCCCTACTACTCCACCGCCCGGCTCTGGGACGACGGCGTGATCGACCCGCTCGACACCCGTACCGTCCTCGGCCTGGCCCTGTCCGCGGCGGCCAACGCGCCGCTCGAACCCGCCGGCTACGGCGTCTTCCGGATGTGATCATGTTCTTCGACCGTGTTCTCATCGCCAACCGGGGCGAGATCGCCGTCCGGGTCGTCCGGACGCTGCGCGCGCTCGGCATCGAGTCGGTGGCGGTGTTCACGCCGCCGGACGCGGGCGCCAGGCACGCCCGCGAAGCAGACATCGCCCTCGAAGTCTCGAAATATCTGGATATCGAGGCGATTGTTGAGGCGGCGCTCGCCTCCGGCGCGCAGGCCGTGCATCCCGGCTACGGCTTCCTGGCCGAGAACGCCGCGTTCGCGCGGCGCTGCGCCGAGGCCGGGCTCGTCTTCGTCGGCCCGTCCCCCGAGGCCATCGACGCCATGGGCGACAAGATCCGCGCCAAGGCCACCGTGTCGGCGGCCGGGGTGCCGGTCGTCCCCGGCGGGGCCGAGCCGGGCGACGACCTGGCGCGGTGGGCCGAGTTCCCGGCGCTGATCAAGCCGTCCGCGGGCGGCGGCGGCAAGGGCATGGTGCTGGTGCGCTCGGCCGCCGAGCTGCCCGAGGCGCTGGAGTCGGCCCGCCGTACGGCACGGGCGGCGTTCGGCGACGGCACCCTGCTCATCGAGCGCTACGTCGAGAACCCCCGGCACATCGAGATCCAGGTCATGGCCGACGCCCACGGCAACGTCGTGCACCTGGGCGAGCGCGAGTGCAGCCTGCAGCGCCGGCACCAGAAGATCATCGAGGAGGCGCCGTCGCCGTTCGTGACCCCCGGCATGCGCGCCGACATGGGCGCCGCGGCCGTCGAGGCCGCCCGCTCGGTCGGGTACGTCGGCGCCGGCACGGTCGAGTTCATCGTCGACGGCACCACCGGCTCCTACCACTTCATGGAGATGAACACCCGGCTCCAGGTCGAGCACCCGGTCACCGAGCTGGTCACCGGCCTGGACCTGGTGGAGCTGCAACTGCGCGTCGCGGCCGGCGAGCCGCTGCCGTTCGGCCAGGAGCAGGTGCGCCTCGACGGCCACGCCGTCGAGGCGCGCGTCTACGCCGAGGACCCGGCGCGCGGCTTCCTGCCCAGCGGCGGGCGCGTGCTGGCCCTGCGCGAGCCCGGCGACGACGGGCCGGGCCGGGTGCGGGTCGACTCCGGCCTGGCCGAGGGCGGGGTCGTCGGCAGCGACTACGACCCCATGCTGTCCAAGGTGATCGCCTGGGCGCCGGACCGGGAGGCGGCGCTCAGGGCGCTCGACCGGGCGCTGGCCCGCACCGCGGTGCTGGGCGTGGTCACCAACGTGCCGTTCCTGCGCGGGCTCGTCCGCCACCCCGCGGTCGTGGCGGGCGAGCTGGACACCGGCCTGGTCGAACGGGTGCTCCCCGGGCTGCTGCCGGAGTCCGGCGTGCCGCGCGAGGTGGCCGCGGCGGCGGCGCTGATCTTCCACACGCTGCCGCAGGGCCCCGACCCCTGGCAGGTCACCGACGGCTGGCGGGTCGGCGCGCCCGCCTGGACGACCTGGCGGCTGGAGTCGCGCGACGGCGTGCACGCGGTGCCCGTCCGCGGCCTGCCCGGCCGGTCGGCCGAGGTGCTGCTCGACGGAGAGGCGGTGCCCGCCCGGATCACGACCGGCGGCGGCGCGGCGGCCGTCACGCTCGGCGGCCGGACCGCCCGCTACCTGACCGCCCGCCACGGCGACACGCTCTGGCTCGGCAAGGACGGCGAGTCGTGGGCGTTCACCCGCCACCTCATCGGCGACCCGGGCGACCGGCCCGGGGCCGCGGGGGCGGGCGACGGCGTGGTGCGCAGCCCCATGCCCGGCACCGTCCTGCTGGTCAAGGTGCAGCCCGGCGACCGGGTGAGCGAGGGGCAGCCGCTGGTCGTCGTCGAGGCCATGAAGATGGAGCACACGGTCACCGCCCCCTGTGACGGCGTGGTCGCCGAGCTGCCCGTCCAGCCGGGCAGGCCGGTCGACATGGACGCCGTGCTGGCCGTGGTCACCGGTGAGGAGGCGTGATGCCGTACCGCATGCCAGGGCTTCCCGAGCGGGTCACCGTCTACGAGGTGGGCCCGCGCGACGGCCTGCAGAACGAGTCGGCGATCGTGCCGGTCGAGGTGAAGGCCGAGTTCATCGACCGGCTGGCCGACGCCGGCCACCAGGTGATCGAGGCGACCAGCTTCGTGCACCCCAAGTGGGTGCCGCAGCTGGCCGACGCCGGTGAGCTGCTCGGCCGCCTCGACCGCAGGCCCGGCGTGCGCTACCCGGTGCTGGTGCCCAACGAGCGCGGGCTCGACCGCGCGCTGGAGCTGGGCGTCACCGAGATCGCCATCTTCGCCAGCGCCACCGAGACGTTCGCCGCCAAGAACCTCAACCGCACGCTGGAGAGCCAGTTCGACATGTTCGAGCCGGTCGTGGCCAGGGCGCTGGAGCACGGGCTGCGGGTGCGCGCGTACGTGTCGATGTGCTTCGGCGACCCCTGGGAGGGGCCCACGCCGGTCGCGCAGGTCGTCGCGGTCGGCGAGCGGCTGCTCGGGCTCGGCTGCTACGAGCTGTCGCTCGGCGACACGATCGGCGTCGGCACGCCGGGCCACGTCACCGAGCTGATCGGCGCGTTCGGCGGCCCCGAGCGCCTGGCCGTGCACTTCCACGACACCTACGGGCAGGCGCTCGGCAACACGCTCGCCGCCCTGCAGGCGGGCGTGACCACCGTCGACGCCTCCACCGGCGGCATCGGCGGCTGCCCGTACGCCGAGTCCGCCACCGGCAACCTGGCCACCGAGGACCTCGTGTGGATGTTGTCGGGGCTCGGCATCGAGACCGGGCTCGACCTGGACAAACTCGTGTCCACCAGCACCTGGCTGGCCGAGCGGCTGGGCCGGCCCAGCCCCTCGCGCGTCGTCCAGGCCCTCGCGAAAGGCTGATCATGCTGAACGACGAATACCAAGAGTTGCGCAAGACCGTCGAGGCGTTCGCCCGTGACGTGGTGGCGCCCGTGATCGGCGACTACTACGAGCGCGAGGAGTTCCCCTACGACATCGTGCGCAAGATGGCCGACATGGGGCTGTTCGGCCTGCCGTTCCCGGAGGAGTACGGCGGCATGGGCGGCGACTACTTCGCGCTGTGCCTGGCCCTTGAGGAGCTGGCCCGCGCCGACTCCAGCGTGGCGATCACCCTGGAGGCCGCCGTCTCGCTGGGCGCGATGCCGATCTACCGGTTCGGCACCGACGAGCAGCGCCAGGAGTGGCTCCCCCGGCTGGCCTCCGGCGAGATGCTGGGCGCGTTCGGGCTGACCGAGCCCGGCGGCGGCTCCGACGTGCCGGGCGGCATGCGGACGACCGCCGTGCTCGACGGCGGCGAATGGGTGATCAACGGGACGAAGGCGTTCATCACCAACTCCGGCACCGACATCACCGGCGTGATCGGCGTGGCCGCGCTCACCGGCGAGCGGGAGATCTCCACGATCCTGGTGCCGAGCGGCACGCCGGGGTTCACCGTCTCCAAGAAGTACTCCAAGGTCGGCTGGAACGCCTCCGACACCCGCGAGCTGTCCTTCTCCGACTGCCGGGTGCCCGCCGCCAACCTGCTCGGCGAGCGGGGCCGCGGCTACGCGCAGTTCCTGCAGACCCTCGACGAGGGCCGCATCGCCATCGCCGCCCTCAGCGTGGGCCTGGCCCAGGGCTGCGTGGACGAATGCCTCAAGTACGTCAGGGACCGCAAGGCGTTCGGCCACCCGATCGGCCACTACCAGGCCATCCAGTTCAAGATCGCCGACATGGAGGTGCGCGCGCACACCGCCCGGCTGGCCTACTACCACGCGGCCGAGAAGATGCTGGCCGGGGTGCCGTTCAAGAAGGAGGCGGCGATCGCCAAGCTGGTGTCCTCGAACGCGGCCATGGACAACTCCCGCGACGCCACCCAGGTGTTCGGCGGGTACGGCTTCATGAACGAGTTCCCGGTCGGCCGCTTCTACCGCGACGCCAAGATCCTGGAGATCGGCGAGGGCACCAGCGAGGTGCAGCGCATGCTCATCGCCCGCCAGCTCGGCCTCGGCGACCTCTGACCGGGGGCCGTGTCGGACGCCGTACCGGACGTCACGGCACACTCCCGTGGCACGATGGACGAAAGGGCACAGAGGTTCTAGTGTCGTACCTCATGACGGCGGACGATCTTCTCATCAGGAGGGCGGAGAAGGCGGACGCGGACGAGGTGTTCGCGTTGGCGCGCGAGTTCGGGCTGACCTTCAGGCCGGAGCGCGCGGCCTTCGACGCCGCGCTCCCGCAGCTCCTGCGCAACGAGGACGCCCTGCTGCTCACGGCCGTGGTGGGCGGGCGGGTCCACGGGTACCTGCTGGGGTTCGTGCACCTGACGCTGTTCGCCAACGGGCCGGTCGCCTGGGTCGAGGAGGCGATGGTCCAGTCGGGCTCGCGCCGGCAGGGCATCGGCCGCCGGCTGCTGGAGGAGTTCGAGGCGTGGGCGCGGACCCGTCAGGCCGGGTACGTGGCGATGGCCACCCGGCGGGCGCCGGAGTTCTACCACGCCCTGGGCTACGAGGCGTCGGCCACCTTCTTCCGCAAGGTTTTGCGCTGACAGACGACGGCCCGGAGTTTCGGTCCGTTTTGTCGGTGTTTGATGGCATCCTTGGGGCGTGAGCATTCACACCGTCAGCCCCCTGTTCGTCGGGCGCGCCCGCGAGCTGCACGCTCTGGGCGACGCCCTGGCCAGAGCACGTGCGGGCGCGTCGTCCACCGTGCTCGTGGGCGGCGAGGCGGGGGTCGGCAAGACCCGCCTGATCAGCGAGTTCACCGACCGGGCCGGCGAGGCGCGGGTGCTCGTCGGCGGCTGCCTGGAGCTGGGCACCGAGGGCCTGCCGTTCGCGCCGTTCACGGCCGTGCTGCGCGGGCTGGTGCGCGAGCTGGGGCGCGACGGCGTGGCGGCGCTGGTGCCCGGGGGCACGACGCGCGGGCTGGCCCGGCTGCTGCCCGAGTTCGGCGAGCCGGACAAGGACGGCGCCGAGGCGCGGGCCCGGCTGTTCGAGCAGGTGCTCGGGCTGCTGGAGCGGCTGGCCGAGGAGCGTCCGGTGCTGCTGGTGGTCGAGGACGCCCACTGGGCCGACCGCTCCACCCGTGACCTGCTGTCGTTCCTGGTCCGCTACCAGCGCACGGCGGCCCGGCTGATGATCGTCGTCACCTACCGCACCGACGAGCTGCACCGCACCCATCCGCTCCGGCCGATGCTGGCCGAGCTGGGCCGCATCGAGTGGGTGAGCCGGATCGAGCTGCGCCGCCTCACCCGCAGGGAGGCCGTCGCGCAGGCGGCCAGCATCCTGCGGCGCGAGCCGTCGGCCGCCGCGATGGACCTCATCTACGCCCGCAGCGAGGGCAACCCGCTGTTCGTCGAGGCGCTGCTGAGCGAGGCCGACGGCGGCGACATGCTGCCCGAGTCCCTGCGCGACCTGCTGCTGGCCAGCGTCGAGCGGCTGCCCGACGAGACCCAGGAGCTGCTGCGCGTGGCCAGCGCGGGCGGCCAGCGCATCGAGCACGACCTGCTGAGCGCGGTGGCCGGGCTCGACGACACCGCCCTGTCGCGGGCGCTGCGCCCCGCCGTGGCGGGCAACGTGCTGGTGGTCGACGGCGAGGGCTACGGCTTCCGGCACGCGCTCATCCGCGAGGCGCTCCACGACGACCTGCTGCCCGGCGAGCACACCCGCCTGCACACCCGTTACGCGCAGGCACTCGAACGCGACCTGTCGATCCTGCCCGCCCCGCGCGGCGCGATCGAGCTGGCCCACCACTGGCACTCCGCCCACGACTCCACCTGGGCGCTGGTCAGCGCCTGGCGCGCGGCCGCCGCGGCCCGCAAGTCCACCGCCTACGACGAGCAGCTCAGGATGCTCTCGCGGGTGCTGGAGCTGTGGGACCAGGTGCCCGACGCCGCCGAGCGCATCGGCTGCGGCCGCCTGGACGTGCTCCGGCAGACCTCCACGGTCGCCCACCTCGCCGGCGAGTACGAGCGCAGCCTGGCCCTGGCCGGGGCCGCCCTCGCCGAGGTCGACCTCGACGCCGACCCGACCACCGCGGCCACCCTGCTGCGCCAGCGCGGCCTGACCCGCTACGACCTGGGCCGCGCCGGTTATCTCGACGACCTGCGCCAGGCGGCCGAGCTGGTGCCCGCCGAGCCGCCGAGCAAGCTGCGCGGCCAGGTCCTGGAGACGCTGGCGCGCATGCTGCACCGTCCCGAGGACTGGCCGGAGAAGCTGGCGACGGCGCAGCTCGCCATGGAGATCGGCCACCAGATGGGCGACGCCAACGTCGAGGCCCACGCGCTCATCAGCCTTGCCTGGGCGCGCTCGCGCTTCTCCGACATCGAGGCTCAGCTCGGGCAGTTCGCCGAGGCGCGCCGGGTCGCCCGCGCCCAGGGCGCCTACAACGCGCTGATGCGCTGCGCGATCTCCGAGTCCGACGCGCTGGAGGGCGCCGGACGGCACGAGCGGGCCGCCCAGGTCGCCCGCGAGGGCGTGCAGGAGGCCGGGCACTACGGCCTGGCGCGCACGTCCGGGACGTTCCTGGCGATCAACCTGACCGAGCCGCTGCTCTCGCTGGGCCGCTGGGACGAGGCGCTCCAGGTCGTCGAGCAGGCGCTCGACCTCGCGCCGCCGGCCCCCTACCGGGCCAGTCTCCAGGGGTTCCTGGTGGACATCGCGCTCGCGCGGGGGCAGATCGACCGGGCCGACAAGCTGCTGTCGTCCTCCGCCAGCGTGTTCGCGCGCGGCACCTACCGGGACCAGACCGTGCTGCCGCAGCTGCGCAGGCAGGTCCTGCTGCTGCGGGCGCAGGGGCGGCTCGGCGAGGCGCTGGAGGCCGCGTCGCGGGGGCTGGAGAGCCAGGACCTGCTGCCCTCACCGCGTTACGCCTGGCCGCTGCTGGTGACGTTCGCGCAGCTCGCCCGGCCCGCTCTCGGCGAGGGCGGCGCGCCGTCCGCGGGGGTCGCGGCGGCCGTCGTGGCGCGGCTGCGGGAGGTGGCGCGGGAGCTGGCCGTCGACGGCGACCTGCAGGAGGCGCAGCGGCTGACGTTCGCGGCGCTGACCGGGCCGGAGGAGGGGCTCGGCGGGGCGGCCCAGCTCAAGGCGTGGGAGTCGGCGGTGGCGGCCTGGGCGGGGTTGCGGCAGCCGTACGCGGAGGCGCAGTGCCTGGTGGGGGCCGCCCAGGCGGCGCTGGCCGAGGGCGACCGGCGGGCCGCGGCCGGGATGGTGACGCGGGCGCGGGAGCTGGCCGCGGAGCTGGGCGCCACGCCGCTGCTCGAACAGCTCGACGTGCTCGGACGGCGGGCCCGCGTCGGCGGCGCCGACGAGCCGGACGGGCCGCCGCTGGGGCTGACCGCGCGCGAGCTGGAGGTGCTGCGCGAGGTGAGCAACGGGCGCAGCAACCGGGAGATCGCCGCGGCGCTGTTCATCTCGGTGAAGACGGTCAGCGTGCACGTCTCCAACATCCTGGCCAAGCTGGGCGTGGCCACCCGCGGCGAGGCGGCGGCCACGGCCCATCGGCTGGGCCTGTTCGGGTGACCGCGTAGGCGCGAGCGTCAGCCGGTGAGCTGGGCCTCCAGGCGGTAGCCGTCCACCGTGACGTAGACCTGGTCGCCGGGGCGGGCGTTCAGTCGCATGAGCACCGGTTGCAGCGAGTCGAAGACCGGCTGGTGGCCCTGCCAGACCAGCACGATCGCGTTGTCGCCCGGACCGGTCACCGACAGCAGGGTGCCCGGACGCATGCCGAGCTGGGCCGCGTAACCCTCCGGCACCGGCACCGGGCCGCCCCTGAGGTGTTCCGGGGTGACCTCGATGCGCTGCCAGCGGCGCGGGTCCGACGACGGGCTCGGCAGCGGCGGAGGCGGCGTGGACGGCGTTCCGGCCAGGCTGCCGGGCAGCATGCCGGACCGGCCGCCGGACAGCGCCGACAACGTGGCCAGGGCCGCCGAGGGGTCGATCGAGTTCGCGCCCGCCGTCGGGATGGGCTGGCCGCCCCGGTGGTGGTGGCCGTTGGCGCCGGGCGTCCGGCGGGGGAGGGGCTGGGCGGGCTGCGGGGAGGCGTCCGCGGGGCCGGGGGCCGACTCCGAGGGCAGGGCGTCGAGCCACGCCTTGGCGGAGTGGGCGCGGATGCCCAGCTCGGCGAGCAGCTCCACGACGTCGGTGTCCGGCGGGGCGGCGGCCAGGAGCTGCCGCGTACGGGCCTGGAGGCCGTGGATGTCGCCGACGACCAGCCAGCCGTCCTGGAGGCGGCGGTCGGGCATGAGCGTCACCAGGACCCGCCACAGGGGCGTGCGCAGCGACGGGACCATCGCCGGGTGGGCCGGGTCGGCGCCGATGAGCTGCTCCTCGGTGGCCGCCGCGCCGAGCCATTCGGTGAGCCGGAACATGTGGCCGGTGACCGGCGCCGACTCCGACGAGCGCAGCCAGTGCAGGACGCGTTCCTCGGCGGTGCGCTGGGCCTGGGAGAGCACATCGCGGTCCACCAGCAGCTTGTGGGCCAGGGTGCGCAGGCTGACCGGGTCCTCGGCGAACAGCCGGTGCACGGCGACGGCCAGCTCCAGCTTGTCCAGGCCGCGGAACAGGCCGTCCACGACGCGGACCATCGCGTGGTCGGGGTCGGCGGGCACCGGGCCGGGAGCGGCCGTCCCGCCGGGGACGGGGGCGGTGTACGGGGGGCCGTCGGCGCCGGCCTGCGGGCCGCCGTCCGGACGCCCGGCGGTGGGCCGCTGCGGCAGCCGCGCACCCCCCTGCGCCGGGAAGGACCCGGTCTGAGGGCCGTTGGACGGCTGGGCGGGGAACGAACCGGTCTGGCGGCCGCCTTCGGGCTGGGCCGGGAACGAGCCGGTCTGAGAAGGTTGGGCAGGGAACGAGCCGGTCTGGCGGGTGGCGTCCGGCTGGGCGGTGAAGGAGCCGGTCTGGTGTCCCTGGGCGTTCTCCGGCGGCGGCGGGAACGAGCCGGGCTGCTGGGCGGCGGGCCGGGCCGCGGCCGGGCGCTGCGGCAGGCCGCCCTCACCGGCCGGGGCCGGGCGCGGGGCGCCCTGGGGCTGGGCCGGGAAGGCGTCGCTGTGCGGGGTGAAGGCGGCGGGCGGGCGCTGGGGGCCGCTGGCGGGCTGGGCGGCGTACGCCCCGGGTTCGGCCACCGGGACGGCCGGGAAGGACCCCGTCGCGCCGCGCGCGAGCGGACGGGTGACGTCCGGCGAGCCGGACTGCTGAGCGGGTACGGCCTCGCGCTGCGCCGGGATGCGCCCGAGCACCTCGCGCAGGACCGAGCCGACCACCACCTCGGGCGTCGCCGACGGGGTGGCGAGATCGCCGGGCGACAGGCGGCGCAGCCGCTGCCAGCCGCCGAGCCCGGTGATCGCCGTACGGGTGGCCTCCGGCCAGCCGGGCAGCGCCGGATCGACCTGATGGACGGCGAGCGCGGGAAGCAGGTCCACCAGCGGCAGATGGTCCCAGCGGGAGGAGATCAGCCGGGCGAGCCGTTCGCAGACCCAGTCGAGACCCGCCGTGCCGAGCGCCCTGGACACCGCGAGCGAGGACCACCACCCCGCCGGCAGCCGCGGATCACCCAGCACCTCGGCCACCTGCTGAGGGCGGCTCCAGCGCAGAGCAGGGACGAGGTCGCTCAGGCAGATCGATGACTCGACTTCCATCGGCGGACCTTATCCTCCCCAGTGGGCCGCGTGGGCAACCCGGTACGCATGTGGCTAATGGTGCAGCCTACGCGGCAAGCTATCAATCAGTGTGAATAGGGTAAAGACGGTTCAGGTCAAAACCGTACCGTGGACGGCCGCCCACCTGGGCCACACATTGCGCACCGGCCCGGCAACCCGCCTCCAGCGCGAGCGCGGCGCCCGCCCCCTGGAGGGTGGCGGTGAGATACCCCGCCGCGAAGGCGTCACCGGCGCCCGTCGAGTCCACGACCTCGGCGGACACACCCGCGCACGTCGCCGTGACCTTGCCGTCCACCGCCACCAGCGCGCCCTCGGCGCCCAGTTTCACGACCGCTGTGCCGTACGTCTCACTCAGCAGCACGGCGGCCCGCTCCGGCGCCGCGACGCCGGTCAGGATCAGCGCCTCGTCCAGGTTCGGGATGATCAGGTCGGCCGCCGACGTCTCCCGCATGAAACGTTCGACGCCGAAGTCCCGCAGCGGGCCCGTCGAGGCCGGGTCGATGCTGACCGGCACCCCGGCGGCCACGGCGTCCCGGACGGCGGCCCTGGCCAGGCGGAGACCGGGCGCCGCGAACAGCGTGTACCCCGACAGGTGCAGCCGGCCGACCCCGTCGAGCAGGGACGGGTCCCAGTCGGCGTCGGAGATCAGGCCGCCCGCGCCGCGGTTGGTGAGCATGGACCGTTCGCCGGTCTTGTCCACCATGGCGATGACGACCGCCGTGGGGTGCTCCTGATCCACCAGCACGTGCGGCCGGACGCCGGTCCTGACCAGCTCGGTGGTGTGCCACTCGCTGCTGTCGTAGCCGAGCTTGGCCAGCAGCCGCGAGTCGGCCCCCAGGTGGGCGGCCCAGGCGGCGGTGTTCGCGCCCGAGCCGCCGGGCCGCAGCACGATCTCCGCGGCGGTGTCGGTGCCCGCCATCACCGGGGAGCCGTGCAGCGCCACCACGTCGGTGACGACGTCACCGATCACCAGGAGACCCGTGTCACTCACGGACCCACGCCCACGCCACGGCGATCCGGGCGGCCAGGGCGGTGTTCCCGCGCACGGCGGCCAGGTTCGCCTCCAGCGAGGCGCCGCCGGTGCCGTTGACGAGGTAGCTGAGCAGGAACGGCGTGATCGCCTGCCCCTTGACGCCCTCGCGCTCGGCGGCGGCCAGCGCCTCGGCCAGCACGCGGTCGTGCAGCGCAGGGTCGAGCTGCTGGTCCTCGGGCACCGGGTTGGCCACGATGAACGCGGTCTCCGGGCCGGCCAGCGCGTCCTGGCCGCGCATGACGGCGGCGGCGTCCTCGGGCGACTCGATCCGCCAGTCGATCGGCTGGCCGGAGGAGTTGAGGTAGAAGCCGGGGAAGGTGTCGGTGCGGTAGCCGGCCACGGTCACGCCGCGCGTCTCCAGCCGCTGCAACGTGGCCGGCACGTCGAGGATCGACTTCACGCCCGCGCAGACGACCGTGATGCGGGTGCGGGCCAGGGTGTCGAGGTCGGCGGACTCGTCCTGGTCCTCGGTCCAGCCGCGGTGCACGCCGCCCAGGCCGCCGGTCGCGAAGATCCGCACGCCGGCGCGGGCGGCCAGGAACGACGTGGCCGACACGGTGGTCGCCCCGCTCGCCTTCAGCGCGGCGGCCAGCGGCAGGTCGCGCTGACCCAGCTTGCGCAGCCCGGACTCGGTGGCGATGCGCTCCAGCTCCAGCTCGTTCAGGCCGATCCTGGCCACGCCGTCGAGGACGGCGATCGTCGCCGGGACCGCGCCCGCCGCGCGGACCACACCCTCCAGCTCGCGGGCCACCTCCAGGTTGCGCGGCTGCGGCAGGCCGTGGGAGATGATCGTGGACTCCAGGGCCACGACGGGCGCGCCGCCCGCCAGGGCCTCGGCGACCTCGTCGGACGGCTGGAGAAGGGGATCGGTGGCGCTGCGCATGACGGGTTTCAAGCTCCTTGAGTGGTCCTGACCGGTTCAGGGAGAACGGCGTGCCTGACGGAATTTGTTCCGAACAGAGCAGCGTACGGTGGCCTGGCCAGGACGTCCACTCGGGCGGCCTCACAGCAGCACGGCGACCCCGGTGAGCGAGACGGCGGCGATGAGCCCGGTGGCGATGGCGCCGAGCAGCACGGCCCGCCCGCCCTTGACGAGTTTGCGCACGTCGATCCCGGTGCCCAGACCGAACAGGGCGGCGGCCATGAGCACGTTGGTGACCTGCGGGACCGCCCGCGTGACGACGTCCGGGACCCAGCCGGTGCTGCGTACCGCCACCATGACGAGGAACGCCGCCACGAACAGCGGCATGACCGGCGTCCGGCGCCCCTCCCGCCGGCCGGCCGCGGGCGCACCGGTCGCGGAGCGGCGGGCACGGAAGGACGTCAGGGCGACGAGCGGGGCCAGCAGGACGACGCGGGCCAGCTTCACCGTCACCGCGGCGGCCAGGACGCCCGACGCCGCGCCGATCGCGGCCACCTGCGCCACCTCGTGCACGGCCGCGCCGGTCCAGACGCCGAGCTGGGCCGGCGACAGCCCGAACAGCGCCGCCAGCGCCGGGACGGCCACGATGGCCGCGCTGCCGTAGAGCACGACCACGCTCAGCGCGGCGGCCGCGTCGTCGTCGTCGGTGTCCTCCGCGCTCTCGCGCATGGCCGCGACCGCCGCCGCCCCGCAGATCGACACCCCGGTCGCCACCAGCAGCGACGTGCCGGACGACAGGCCCAGGCGGCGGCCGATCAGCGGCGTCACCGCGAACGTCACGCCGGTCGCCGTCACCACGATCACCAGCGTCTGCCAGCCGAGCGCGAGCACCTGCGGCAGCGCGATCTGGAGGCCGAGCAGCGCGATCGCCACCCGCAGCACCCGCCGGGCCACGAACGCCAGCCCCGGCCTGAACCGCTCCCAGACGGCCCCCGCCCCGCCCCACCGCGCGGACGTCGCCGCCCAGGCCGCGAGGTTGGCCAGGACCGCCCCGGACAGCACCGCGATCACCGCCGGGCTGAACGCCGGGGCGAACCGGTTCGCCACCATGGCCGCCACCACGGCGACGGCCGCCAGCACGATGCCCGGCCACACCGACGCCGCGGGGACGGCCGGCGCCTCGCCGCGTCGGGGGTCGGGGGTCGGCCGGGGCGCGGTGAGCGGGGAGATCCGCTGGTCGGGGAGAGGCATGATCCCAGTCTTCGGGCCCTGCGTACCGGCCGGTAGACACGCGTTGACTGGGAGGCCATAGCCTGTGGCTATGAGTGCGCTGCCGGATCTCGACTCGCTGAAGCTGCTGGTCGACGTGGGCGAGCTGGGCAGCCTGGGCCAGGCGGCCAAGGCGGCGGGCATGGCCCAGCCGTCGGCCAGCAAGCGGGTGGCCATGCTGGAGCGCCGTCTCGGCGTCCCGCTGCTGGAGCGCACGCCGCGCGGGTCCACGCTCACCGCCGAGGGCCGGATGGTGGCCGGGTGGGCGGCCCAGGTGCTGGCCGCGGCCGAGGAGCTGATGCGGGCCGTGGAGGCCGTGCGGCACAGCGAGGCGGCCCACCTGCGGGTGGCCGCCAGCATGACGGTGGCCGAGTACCTGGTGCCGCGCTGGCTCGGCGAGCTGCAGAACCGCGAGCCCGAGGTCCAGGTGGGGCTGGACGTGGTCAACTCCGCCGACGTCGCGGCCAGGGTGCTGGGCGAGGAGGTGGAGCTGGGGTTCGTCGAGGGGCCGACCGTGCCGGAGGGGCTGGACAGCCGGGTGGTGGGCACCGACCGGCTGGTCGTCGTGGTGGCCCCCGGCCATCCCTGGGCGCGCCGCCGTACGGCCCTGCGCGGGGTCGAGCTGGCCGCCACGCCGCTGGTGGTACGCGAGCCGGGCTCGGGTACCCGGGAGACCCTGGACGTGGCGTTCAAGAGCCTCCACCGGGCCAGCCCCCGCCTGGAGCTCGGGTCGAACTCGGCGGTCAAGGGGGCGGCGCAGGCGGGGGCCGCCCCCGCGGTGCTCAGCGGTTACGCGGTCGAGGCGGACATCGCGACCGGACGCCTGGTCGAGGTGCCGCTCGCCGGGCTCAACCTGGTCCGGAACCTGCGCGCGGTGTGGCGGCGCGGGCGCTCGCTCACCGCCCCGGCCGCCACGCTCCTGGCCATCGCCAGCCGTCCGTGAGCACGGCCCCGAAGGTGGGCCGTTGACGCCGTATGGAACGCGATCTAGCTTTCCCTTAGGAAAGTTTCCTAAAAGTAAGAGCGCGTTCACCCCCCGAACCTCAGGAGACTCCGCATGAGCCTTCGTCGTCCCCTCGTCGCCCTGGCCGGATCGGCGGTGATGTGCCTCGCCGTGGCGGGCCTGGCGCCGTCCCCCGCCCTGGCCGCGCCCACCGACTGCACCGCCTGGGTCAGCGGCGGCTACGCCTACAGCAGCTGCACTTCCGGCACCGGCCAGCACGCCGTCGGGGTGGAGCAGTCGCACCCGTACGCCGGGCCGATCGTCCTGACCGGCGGCTGGACGGCCGTCGGCGGGGTCTCCTCGGTACGGCTCACGCCGTGGCCGGTCAAGCGCGTCTGGGTGAACAGGACGGGCTGACGGATCCGGGCCCGGCCGGGAGGGGACCCCGGCCGGGCCCGCCCGCGAGTGGCCGCATCATCTCCGCGCAAACCGTTGACTAAGGGCACAGGTCGGGTCATAAGGTGCGGGGATGGGTGCGTATGACGTCGTCGTGGCAGGCGGCGGGCACAACGGGCTGGTCGCGGCCGCCTACCTCGCCGGAGCCGGCCGCCGGGTCCTGGTGCTGGAGCGCCTCGGGCACGTCGGCGGCCTGGCGATCTCCACGCGGGCCTTCCCGGGCGTGGACGTCCGCCTGTCCCGCTACTCCTACCTGGTGAGCCTGCTGCCCACCCGGATCGTCCGCGACCTCGGCCTCGACCTCGACCTGCGCCGCCGCCGGTACGCCTCCTACACCCCCAAGGGCGAGACCGGCCTGCTCGTCGACAACGAGGACGAGGCCCGCACCGCCGCCTCCTTCCGCGCCGTCACCGGCGGCGAGCACGACCACCGCGCCTGGCGCGACTTCTACGCCATGACGGCGGACGTGGCCCGCGCCCTGGCCCCCACGCTGCTCGAACCCCTGCGCCCGCCCGCCGAGATCGAGCGCCTGGTCGGCCCGGAGGCATGGCGCGACCTGTTCGCCCGGCCCGTCGGCCAGACCGTGGACGAGCGGTTCGCCGACGACACCGTGCGCGGCGTCGTGCTCACCGACGCGCTGATCGGCACGTTCGCCGACCCGTCCGCCGACCTGCTGGCCAACCGGTGCTTCCTCTACCACGTGATCGGCGACGGCACCGGCGAGTGGAACGTCCCGGTGGGCGGCATGGGCGCGGTCTCCGGCGCGCTGGAGCGGGCGGCCAGGCGGGCCGGGGCCGAGATCAGGACCGGCGCGGAGATCGTCGGCATCTCGCCGTCGGGCGAGGTCACGTACGTCGCCGAGGACGGCGAGCACACCGTGGACGGCCGCCACGTGCTGGTCAACCTGCCCCCGGCGGTGCTGGACCGGGTGCTCGGCGGGCCCGCGACCGTGCCGGAGGGCGCGCAGCTCAAGGTCAACATGGTGCTCGCCCGGCTGCCCCGGCTGAAGGACCCCTCGGCCGACCCCCGGGCCGCCTTCAGCGGCACGTTCCACATCAACGAGGGGCGCGACCAGCTCGCGAAGGCGTACGAGCAGGCGGCGCGAGGGGAGATCCCGGAGTCGCCGCCCGCGGAGGTCTACTGCCATTCCCTGACGGACCCGTCCATTCTGGGGCCGGAACTGCGGGGGAAGGCCGAGACGATGACCCTGTTCGGCCTGCACATGCCCGCCCGACTTTTCCGGGAAAATCCAGAAAAAGCGCGTGAGGAAGCGTTGCGGGCCACGTTCGCCTCCATGAACGCGGTGCTCGCCGAGCCCATCGAGGACTGCCTGCTGCGCGCCCCCGACGGCACCCCGTGCGTCGAGGTCAAAACCCCCGTCGACCTGGAGAGGGACGCCGGGCTGCCGGGCGGCCACATCTTCCACGCCGACCTGAGCTGGCCGTACGCGGAGGAGAGGGGATGGGGCGTCGAGACCGGGCACGAACGCATCCTGCTGTGCGGCGCCGCGGCCCGCAGGGGCGGCGGCGTGAGCGGGATCGGCGGCCACAACGCGGCCATGGCGCTGCTGCGGCCCTGAACCGGGCCGGAAGGACCGCCGTTCCCCCGCGACGCTTTCTCAGGACACATCGGTGATCCCGTTCATCGTGCTCTCATAGTGGGCTCATATCTTGTGACACATGAGTGAGCCCGCACGGTTGCTGGTGGTGGACGACGAGCCCGCGTTGCGCGAGGCGCTGCAGTCGAGCCTGGAGTTCGAGGGCTACCGGGTCGGCACCGCCAACGACGGCCAGGCGGCGCTGGAGGCGCTGGCCGGCGAGCCGTACGACGCGGTGCTGCTCGACGTGATGATGCCGCGGCTCGACGGGCTCACCGCCTGCCGGCGGCTGCGGGCCCAGGGCAACCACATCCCCGTGCTCATGCTCACCGCCCGCGACGCCGTCGGCGACCGGGTGTCCGGGCTCGACGCGGGGGCCGACGACTACCTGGTCAAGCCGTTCGAGCTGGACGAGCTGCTGGCCCGGGTGCGCGCGCTGCTGCGGCGCGGCGCGCTCAACGCGGGCTCGGCCGGCGGCGGCACGCTGTCCTACGGCGACCTGCGCATGGACCCGGCGACCAGGGAGGTCACCCGCGGCGCCCGCGCGCTCGACCTGACCAGGACCGAGTACCTGCTGATGGAGCTGTTCCTGGCCCACCCCCGCCAGGTCCTGACCCGCGACCAGATCCTCAACGAGGTGTGGGGCTTCGACTTCGAGCCGACCTCCAACTCCCTCGACGTGTACGTCATGTACCTGCGCCGCAAGACCGAGGCAGGGGGAGAGCCCCGGGTGATCCACACGGTCCGCGGGGTGGGGTACGTGCTACGGGCCACACCGTGATCCGCAACAGCCTGCGCACCCGCCTGACGCTGCTGGTCGCGGCCGCGGTCGCGATCGCGATCGCGGTGTGCGCCGGGCTGTCCTGGTTCATCGTGCAGAACCAGGCGATCAGGCAGCTCGACCAGACCATCCTGGAGCCGGAGGGCGATGGGGACAAGCACTTCCTCCAGAAGAACTGCCGGCCGGAGGGCTCCTTCGACTCCCACGACATGGCGACGCTGCTGTTCGCCGACGGCAGGACCTGCTCGATCGGCTCGCCGATCGTGCCCACGGAGGAGGACAAGAAAGCGGCTTCCGGCGGCGGTGAGCCGGTCTACCGCAACGGCGTGACGCGGGACGGCAGGGAGGTCCGCGTCGTGGCCGTCAACTTCGCGCCCGGCGTGGCCGTCCTGGAGGCCAGGTCGCTCTACCACGTGAAGATCACCCTGCGGAACACCGCGCTCGCGCTCGCCGTCGTCGCGGCCGTGGGCGTGATCGGCGCCGCACTGGCGGGACGGGCCATCTCCCGTACGGCCCTGCGCCCGGTGGGCCGGCTGACCAAGGCGGCCGAGCACATCGCGGCGACCGAGGACCTCAACACCCGCATCCCCGTCCAGGGCAACGACGAGATCGCCCGGCTCAGCTCCGCCTTCAACGCCATGACCGCCGCCCTGGCCGGTTCCCGCGAACGCCAGCAGCAGCTCGTCGCCGACGCCGGTCACGAGCTGCGCACCCCGCTCACCACCCTGCGCACCAACATCGACCTGCTGCTGCGCAGCGAGCAGACCGGCAGGCAGCTCGACCCGGGCGCCAAGGAACGCCTGCTGGTCAACGTCAAGGCGCAGTTCGCGGAGCTGTCCACGCTGGTCGGCGACCTGCTCCAGCTCGCCAGGGGCGACACCGACCACGAGCCGCACGTCGAGCTGGCCCTGCACGACGTCGTCACGGCCGCCGCAGAACGCGCCCGGCTGCGCGGCGCCGACGTGCGCACCGACCTGCACCCCTGGTACGTCGTCGGCAGCCCCGCCTCGCTCGAACGCGCCGTGCTCAACCTCATCGACAACGCCCGCAAGTTCAGCCCCGAGGGCCAGGTCGAGGTCTCGCTCAAGGACGGCCGGCTGACGGTCCGCGACCACGGCCCCGGCATCCCCGAGGAGGAGCTGCCGCACGTCTTCGAGCGCTTCTGGCGCTCGCCCTCGGCCCGTGGGCTGCCCGGCTCCGGGCTGGGCCTGGCGATCGTGGCGCAGGCCGTGTCCGAGACCGGCGGCAAGGTACGGCTGTCCAACGCGCCCGGCGGCGGCGCGATCGCGACGATCGATCTTCCCGGAACCCTCACCCGTCACTCACAATCGGATGAGTCCTGTCAAAGACCCGGATCGTGAGCTGGCTGCATGGAGACGACAGCGGTAAGGACGCGCCTGGTTGAGGTGGTCGTCCCGGTCCACAACGAGCAGCGGGCGCTGCGGGAGAGCGTCGCCCGGCTGCACGCCTACCTCGCCGCGACGTTCCCGTACGGCTTCCGCATCACCATCGCGGACAACGCCAGCACCGACGACACCTGGCGGCTGGCCACCGAGCTGGCCCGTGAGCTGCCGCGGGTACGGGCCGTGCACCTCGACGAGAAGGGCCGCGGCCGGGCCCTGCGCCAGGTCTGGTCCACCAGCGAGGCCGACGTCGTCAGCTACATGGACGTCGACCTGTCCACCGACCTGGACGCCTTCCTCCCGCTGGTCGCCCCCCTGCTGTCGGGCCACAGCGACCTGGCCATCGGCACCCGCCTGGCCAGAGCCTCGCGGGTGGAGCGCGGGCCCAGGCGGGAGTTCATCTCCCGCTCGTACAACCTGCTGCTGCGCTCGGTGATGGGCGCCGGCTTCTCCGACGCGCAGTGCGGGTTCAAGGCCGTGCGCACGGAGATCGCGCAGGCGCTGCTGCCCGCCGTCGAGGACGAGCAGTGGTTCTTCGACACCGAGCTGCTGCTGCTGGCCGAGCGGCACGGCCTGCGCATCCACGAGGTCCCCGTCGACTGGGTGGACGACCCCGACAGCCGCGTGGACCTCCTGCGGACCGCCCTGGACGACCTGCGCGGGCTGGCCAGAGTGGCCCGCAGGACCCTGTCGGGCGCGGCGCGCCTGCCGATGCCCGCCCGGGTGCGGCGGGCCGAGCTGCCGAGGGGGATGGCCAGGCAGCTGCCCAGGTTCGCGATCGTGGGCGTGGTGAGCACGCTGGCCTACCTGGCGCTGTTCTCGATGTCGCGGCAGGTCGTCCCGGCGCAGCTCGCCAACGCGGCCGCGCTGCTGGTCACGGCCGTGGCCAACACGGCGGCCAACCGCCGCTTCACGTTCGGGGTCAAGGGCTCGGGCGGGGCGCTGCGCGACCAGTTCGACGGCCTGATCGCGTTCCTGGTGGGGCTGGCGCTGACGTCGGGGAGCCTCGCGCTGCTGCCCGGCGTGGTCTCGCACGGGGTGGAGCTGGCGGCGGTCATCGCGGCCAACGCGGCGGCCACCCTCGTCCGGTTCCTGCTGCTGCGCGTGTGGCTGTTCAACCCCCGGCGCAGGCGCGGACGGTGACCGCCGTCGCCGTGGACGGTCACGCCGGCCCGTACGACTGCGCCCACCGAGGAAGCGACGGCGGCCGCGCGGCCCGTCCCCGCGGCGCGCTATAGGCTGATCGGGTGGCGAGTACGACCCGGGCCGATCAGGCCGACCAGCGCAGAGCAGAGCTTCTCGAGGCCACCCGCAAAGTGGTGCTCGAACGCGGCCTGGCCCACACGCGCATCGCCGACATCGCCAAGTCCATCAACGTCAGCGGCGGCCTGATCCACTACCACTTCGCGACCAAGGACGAGCTGATCACCGCCATGCTGCGGGCCACGCTCGACATCGAGAGCGCCCGGCTCAAGGAGCTGGCCGACGGCCCCGGCACGGCGGTGGAGCGCCTCGACCGGGTGCTGCGCTACTACATCCCCGAGTCGCGCTCCGACCAGAGCTGGCTGCTCTGGATCGACGCCTGGAACACCGCGCTGCGCGAGCCCGCGGTCAACGCGATCATGCTGGAGCTGGAGACGGCCTGGCTCGACGCGCTGGCCCAGGTGTTGTCGGCCGGCACCGAGGCGGGGGAGTTCGCCTGCGCCGATCCGGCGGGCGCGGCCGAGCGCATCGACGCCATGCTCGACGGGCTGATCATCCGCTACACCCTGCATCCCAACGTGCTCGACCGGGCGCGGCTGCTGGCCCATGCGCGCACCGCCGCCGCCGGGGAGGCGGGCATCGCGGTGGAGCGGTTCGGCTGAGTCCGGCCCGAGTCAGGCGGGCAGGGCGGCCAGCAGGAAGGCCAGGCGGGCGGCCGCCGACTCGACGTCCTCGGCGGTGCCGAGGCGGTAGCCCCACGACGTGATGTACGCGCCGTCGTCGGAGCAGGTCACCGTCTCGGCCAGGGTGGCGGAGAACCGGTTGCGCACCGACACGTACGCCGGGTCGCTGGCCAGCGCGACATTCTGCACCGAAAGATCGGCGTGACGGCCCGCGTGCCACGCGAACCGCTCAAGGCAGAGCGCGGTATCAAGCATCATGCGTCACCTCCGCAACGTCTCGCGACAGAATTGCACGATCTTGCTGCGGGTGGCAAGCAATTGCTGAGGTTAATGTGGGGTTTGTTGCAGGTATTCGCGAAGAATACGGATGATGACTTCTCGCCCCGGCTCGCCGAACTCCGCCACCTTGGCGTAGTCGTCGAAGGCCCGCACGTAGAAGGCGATGTCGTCGGGGTCGCGCAGCACGAGGTCCTTGGTCATCGTGGCGACGCCCACCATGGCCTCGTTGTAGATCCAGAACCCGTTGATCGGCGCGGACGGCAGCTCGGTGCCGAAGGGGATCACCCCGAACTCCACGTTGGGCAGCGTGCTGACGGCCAGCAGCCGGTCGAGCTGGCCGCGCATGACGTCGGCCGGGGCCAGCGCGCTGCGCAGCGCCGACTCCGGCACCACGAACCGGAACGTGCGCGTGCGGTCGTAGAGGATCTCCTGGCGCTGCATGCGCACGCGGACGGCCGCGTCGATCTGGTCGGCCGCGCTGTAGAGGCGCTTGACCTTGCGGAACACGTGCCGGGCGTACTCGGAGGTCTGCAGCAGGCCGACGACGATGCCGGGCTCGAAGACGCGGAACAGCTTCGTGCGCGCCTCCAGGTCGCGGATGTCCTCCTGGATGGCGGCCAGGCCGCTGCGGTGACGCTGCTTCCAGTCGTCGTGCCGCTCCAGCAGCGCGATGGCCTGCCTGATGAGCTCGTCGGTCGTGTCGGGCGCGGCCCCCACGGCCTGCGCCCACACGACCACGTCGTCCTCGGTCGCCGTCTGCCTGGCGTTCTCCAGGCGGGAGACCTTGGACGGCTGCCAGCGCAGCCGCTCGGCCAGGTCTTTGCCCGACAGGTGGGCGGCCTCGCGCAGCTGGCGAAGCCGGCCGCCGAGGTCGATGCGCGCCTGCTGATAGGACGTCACGCGGCAAGAGGCTAGCTCCGCGGGCACCGATCATGCCAGGCCCAGCCGCGCAATCGTGATCAAGCGGTTGCCGACGGTGTCCCGTCGCTGGTGGGCCGGGCGCCGGCTGATCCGTCGGGCAGGACCCGGCGGGCGATCTCGGTGAGGAGCTCGCGGGGCACCTCGACGGCGGCCTCGCCGTCGAGCACGTCGCGGAGGTCCGCGAGCGCCTCGGGGTCGGTGACGTGAAGTCCCTGGACGACGATGGTGCCGCGATCGGTCTCGTACAGGGTGGGGCAGGCGCCCGCCTCCGAGGTGGAGCCGAGGAACCGCATGCGCATGACGATCCTTTCCCCGAATGCCAGATGCAATTGCGCGCAATTGTACGCATCTGGGCGTCCGGCGTGATCCTTTTCCCGCATCGGGTTCAGCGCAACAAGCCTTCCATGATGTCGTGGGCGCGGGCGAACAGACCGAGGGTGGTCGCGTGCAGCACGTCGCCGATGTCCTTGGGCGCCTTGCCGGCGAACGCCCGCGCGTGCGTGCCCTCCAGCACGATGCCGAGCTTGAAGCAGGCCAGCACCGCGTACCAGTCGATCGCCGACAGGTCGCGCTCCGACAGCGCCGCGTAGTACGCGACCAGCTCCCGCTCCGACGGCAGCCCCGGCACGTGCCCGTTGTTCACCGGCCAGGTGGCCAGCAGCCAGCCCAGGTCGAGCAGCGGGTCGCCGATCGTGCACATCTCCCAGTCGACGATCGCCGCCACCCGGGGCCCGTCGAGGGCGTACATCAGGTTGGCGAAGTGGTAGTCGCCGTGCATGATCCCCGGGACGAACGCGGCGGGCCGGTGGCGGGTCAGCCAGTCGGCGGTGGCGTCGAGGCCCGGGATGTCGGGGCCGGGGTAGCCGTCGAGCTCGCCGTAGGAGTCGAGCTCCTTCAGCCAGCGCGGCACCTGCCGGTCGAGGAAGCCCTCCGGGCGGCCGAACCCGGGCAGCACCGCCGGATCGACCCGTCCCAGCTCGGCCAGCGCGGCGGCGGCCTCCAGGCCCATCCGGTGCCGGATCGCGGCGTCGGAGGCGTGCGGCTCGGGCAGCCCGGTCGAGGGGTTGAACCCGGCCACCGGTTCCATCAGGTAGAACACCGGCTCCCGGGCGGTCTGCGCGGCCACCAGCCGGGGCGCCGGCACCGCCGTGCCGCTCAGCGCCGCCAGCAGCCGCGCCTCGCGCCGCAGCACCTCGTTGCTCCTGGCCCTGGCGTGCAGGGGCGGCCTGCGCAGCACGTACGGCCGGCCGCCGCGTTCGAGGCGGACCATGACGTTCTGGGTGCCGCCGGGGATCGGCGCGACCTCCGTGATCGCCCCGCCCGGCAGCCCCTCGGCGTCCATCCACGCGCCGAGGTCGTCGAGGTCGATGGCGCTGACGTCGATGTGGGTGGAGGTCATGGCCGCCCTTTGACAGAACGATATTCTGGTGGCTTCAACCTACGAGAGCCCCCGACGCCCGGTCAACCCGGTGCCGGCGTGAACGGCGGGAACCGCCGCGACCGGCCGCCCGGCTATGTCAGGCGGCGCAGCGTCAGGGCAGACGTCATCCTCCATTGGGACAAGATGGGTGGATGACGTGTGTTGTGGCAGTCGATGTGGGCGGGACAACCCTCAAGGGCGGATTGATCGCCCAGGACGGCCGCATCCTCTACCGGGACCGCCGCCCCACCCCTCGCACCGAGGGGCCGGACCGCGTGATCGCGGCGATCTCCGCCTTCGTCGCCGACCTGAGCGCGCCGCGGACCGTCGCCGGCGCCCCGCTGCGCCCGGCGGCCGTGGGCCTGGCCGTGCCCGGCCTGGTCGCGTCCGGGCGGGCGGTCTTCTCGGCCGCGTTCGGCTGGCGGGACGTGCCCGCCGCGGCCTTCACCGACGGCAGGCTGCCCCTCGCCCTCGGCCACGACGTGCGCTCGGCCGGCGAGGCGGAGCTGGCGTACGGATCGGCGGCCCCCGACGCGCTCTACCTGCCCATCGGCACCGGCATCGCCGGAGCCGTCGTCCTGACCGGCTCCCTGTACGGCGGCGCCGCCGGCTGGGCCGGGCAGATCGGGCACATCCCGGTGCGTCCCGGCGGGCTCCCGTGCCCGTGCGGGCAGCGCGGCTGCCTGTCGGCCTACGCCTCGGCCGCCTCCGTCGCCGCCCGCGCCGGCGAGACCTCCGCCGAGGACGTCGTCCGCCGGGCCGCCGCCGGGGACGAGCCGGCCGCCCGCGTGTGGGCGGAGGCCGTGGAGGCGCTGGCACTGGCGCTGGCCACGTACACGCTGGTGCTGGACCCCGCGGTGATCGTCGTCGGCGGCGGCCTGTCGCTGGCCGGGGACGCCCTGCTGACCCCGCTGCGCGCCCGGCTGGCCGCGCGGCTCGCCTTCCGCCCCGCGCCCGAGGTACGGACGTCGGCGCTCGGCGTGGACGCGGGCCTGCTAGGCGCCGGGCTGCTCGGCCTGCGGGCGCTGGGGCAGCAGGGCGGCGGGCACGTCGACCACCTGGGCGCGTAGCTCCTCGCCCAGGGCCTTGGCCTGCGGATCCATCCGCGGGCTGGCCGCCACGCCCCTGCCCAGCAGCCCGTGCACGACGAAGTTGAGCGCCCTGATGTTGGGCAGCTCGTGCCGCTCGACGCGGTGGGCGGCCAGCTCCGGCAGCAGGGACGTGAGCCGGTCGGCGGTGAGGGTCGCCGCCAGCCAGGCGTACTGCTCGTCGGTCGCGACCCAGACGCCGAGGTTGGCGTCGCCGCCCTTGTCGCCGGAGCGCGCCCCCGCCACCCGGCCCAGGGGCACGCGCACGGCGGGCCCGCCGGGGGGTGCCGGAACCGGCGGCACGGGCGGCGCGGGCGGCGCGGGCGGCTCGGGGACCGGCCCGCCCGGGGGAACCGGAGGCTCCTCCTGGACGGGCAGCTCCACGCCGTCCAGGAAGACCCGCGGGCGCACCTCCGAGGCCGGCACCAGGACCGGCCAGTACACCCCGTACGGAGAGGCGTCGCCGGGCGGGGTGAGGCCATAAAAGCCCGGATAGCTGGACAGGCCGGTCTCCACGACGGCCGAGGAGAAGACCCGGCCCGCCGTGCGCCGGTCGGCGTCCATGACGGTGATCCGCAGCAGGCCCGCGTCCGTCAGCGTCACGTCCACCTGGTCGAAGGTCTCGCGCGGCACCCGCGCCCAGACGGCCTCCTCGGCGACCCGCGCCTTGGCCTCGACGTCCAGCCCGGTCAGGACGAGCGTCATCGTGTTGCGGTAGCCGGCCGGGTAGTTGACGGCGACCTTGAGCGTGTCCGGCGGCGGCTCGCCGCGCGTGCCGGAGATCAGCACCCGGTCGGGGCCGTCGTCGGCGAGCGTGATCGTGTCGAACCTGGCCACCACGTCGGGGCCCAGGTAGCGCGGGCCGCCCAGCTCGTAGACGAGCTGCGCGGTGACCGTGCCGACCGAGACCAGGCCGCCCGTGCCCGGATGCTTGGTGATCACCGCCGAGCCGTCGGCGCGCAGCTCGGCGATGGGGAAGCCGCAGTGGGCCAGGTCGGGCACGTCCTGGAAGAAGGCGTAGTTGCCGCCCGTGGCCTGGCAGCCGCACTCGATGACGTGGCCCGCGACGACCGAGCCGGCCAGCGGGTCGAGGTCGCCGGGGCCCCATCCGTACCGCCAGATGCCGGGGCCGGTGACCAGCGCGGCGTCCGTCACCCGGCCGGTCACCACGACGTCCGCGCCCGCCGACAGCGCGGCGGCGATGGGACGGCCGCCCAGGTAGGCGTTGGCGGTCAGCGGCGCGGCCGGCGCGCGCTCGCCGGTGCCCGCGTGGACCAGGTCGAGCGGGCGGCCCATGAGGTCGTCGCCGGTCACGTGGGCGACCTTGGGGGACAGGCCCAGCCGGGCGGCCAGCTCGTGCACGGCCTCGGCGCACCCGGCCGGGTCGAGGCCGCCCGCGTTCGTCACGATCCTGATGCCGCGGTCGAGACACGGGCCGAGCACGTCCTCGAGCTGGCGCAGGAACGTCGGGGCGTAGCCGGGACGGCCCTTGAGCCGGTTGCCGGCCAGGATGAGCATGGTCAGCTCGGCCAGCCAGTCGCCGGTGAGCACGTCGATCGGGCCGCCCTCGACCATCTCCCTGGCCGCCGAGAGCCGGTCGCCGTAGAAGCCGCTGCAGTTCGCGACGCGCAGCGCCATCACGGCACCCACTTGGGCGGGCGCTTGTCCATGAACGCCGCGATGCCCTCCTGCCCCTCCGCCGAGGTGAACCGCTCGGCCGACAGCTCGCTCATCCGCCGCAGGCCCTCCTCGAACGAGACCGCCGGGACCTCCCGCACCAGCCGCTTGGTGATGGCCAGCGCCTCCGGGCCGCCCCTGGCCAGCATCCCCGCGTAGTGGCGCACGGTCGCGTCGAGCTCGTCCTCCGGGACGGCCCTGGTCAGCAGGCCGATGCGGGCCGCCGTGGCGGCGTCGAACACCTCGCCGGTCAGGAAGTACTCGGCCGCCGCCCGCGGGTCGAGCCGGCGCAGCACGGGCACCGAGATCATCGCCGGCACCACCCCGAGCCGCACCTCGGTGAACGCGAACGACGCCGTGTCCGGCGCGATCGCGAAGTCGCACGCGGCGACCAGGCCGAGGCCGCCCGCGCGGGCCGTGCCGTTCAGGCGGCAGATCACCGGCTTCGGGCTCTCCCAGAGCAGCGTCATGATCTCCGGGAAGGACGCCGTCACCGGCGCGTCCGCGTCGCCGCGCTGCTCCTTCAGGTCGGCGCCCGAGCAGAACACCCGGCCCGTGCCGGTCAGCACGATCACCCGGGCGCCCGGCTCGGCCAGCGCCCAGCGCAGGTGCTCGGCCAGCTCGGCCAGCAGCCGCCGGGACAACGCGTTGCGGTTGGCCGGCGAGTCGAGCGTGACGGTGGCCACGCCGTCCGCCAGCTCCCTGTGCACCAGGCTCGTCATGTGGTCTCCTCCTGGATGATCGCCAGCACGGCCCCGGCTTCGACCTGCTGACCCTGCTCGACGCGTACGTCCGACACCACGCCGCCCGCCGGGGCGGCGATGCGATGCTCCATCTTCATCGCCTCCAGCACCAGGACCGGCTGGCCCCGGGCCACCGTGTCGCCCGCGGCCACCTCGACCCGCAGCACGCTGCCCGGCATGGGCGCGAGCAGCGAGCCGGGGGCGACGTGCTCGACCGGCTCGGGCAGCAGTGGCACCGGCGTCAGCACGGCCGCGCCCATGGGGGAGTCGACGTAGACGCGCTCGTCGCCGTCGTACCGGGCGACCTGGAACGTCCGCCGCAGGCCGTCGTGTTCCAGGACCACCTCCTCCGGCCGCGCGGAGACCACCGTGACGCCCGCGGGCAGCGGGTCGTAGACGACGTCGGCCTCCTCGAACCGGGCGCGGGCGGGCTGCGAGCGCACGTTGCGCCAGCCGCCGGGCAGCCCGGCCAGGACGGGGGCGTCGCGCCGGTGCGCGGCGGCCATGGCGAGCGCGGCGGCCAGCGCCGGCAGGCCGCTGTCTCCGGCAGGCGGGGACGACGGCGATGACAGCGGGCCGCCGGGGGAGAGGAAGGCGGTGTTCGTCTCGCCCGCGAGGAAGGCCGGGTCGGTCACGATCTCCAGCAGCAGGCCGCGGTTGGTGGTGAGGCCGTGCAGCCGGGCCCCGCGCAGGGACGCGGCCAGCTTCCGCGCCGCCTCCGCCCGCGTCCCGCCGTGCGCGACGATCTTGGCCAGCATCGCGTCGTAGTGCGGCGACACCTGCGACCCGGACTCGACGCCCGAGTCGACCCGGACGTCACCCGGCACCTCGAACCGGCGCAGCACGCCCGTCTGGGGCACGTAGGCGGCGTCCTCGGCGTACAGCCGCACCTCGATGGCGTGGCCGCGCGGCGCGGGCGGCTCAGGCGGCAGCGCCGCGCCCTCAGCCACCTCCAGCTGCAGCCGGACGAGATCGACGCCGAACACCAGCTCGGTGACCGGATGCTCGACCTGGAGCCGGGTGTTCATCTCCAGGAACGCCACCCGCTCGCCCTTGACCAGGAACTCCACCGTGCCGGCCCCGACGTAGCCGATCCGCCGGGCCGCGCGCACGGCCGCCGCGCACAGCAGCTCGCGGGTGCGCTCCGAGATCCCCGGCGACGGGCACTCCTCGACGACCTTCTGGTGCCTGCGCTGGACGCTGCACTCCCGCTCGCCCAACGCCCACACCGTGCCGTGCCCGTCGGCCAGCACCTGCACCTCGACGTGCCGGGCGGCCTCCAGCAGCGGCTCGGCGAACACGGCGCCGTCGCCGAAGGCCGCCTGCGCCTCCCGCCGCGCCGACTCCACCTCGGCGGCCAGCTCGCCGGCGTGCCTGACGATCCGCATCCCGCGCCCGCCCCCGCCCGCGGACGCCTTCACCAGCAGCGGGAACTCGCCCGGCGCGGCCAGGTCGAGCGAGGGCAGCACCGGCACCCCGGCCTCGGCCATCAGCCGCTTGGCCGCGATCTTCGAGCCCATCGCCTCGATCGCCTCGGGCGGCGGCCCCACCCACGTGAGCCCGGCGTCCAGCACGGCCCGCGCGAACGCGGCGTTCTCCGACAGGAACCCGTAGCCCGGGTGCACCGCGTCGGCGCCGGAGACCCGGCACGCCTCGATGATCCGGTCCACCGCCAGATAGGTTTCGGCCGGATGGGCCCCCGGCAGGCGGACGGCGAGGTCGGCCTCGCGGGCGTGCGGCGCGCCGGAGTCGGCGTCGGAGAAGACGGCGACCGTGGAGACGCCGAGCGCGCGGCAGGTGCGGAAGACCCGGCGGGCGATCTCGCCCCGGTTGGCCACCAGCAGACGGGTGATCACGGGCGGAACACCCCGAACCCCGCCGCGGGCGGCACCGGCGCGCTGTTGACCGCCGACAGGCACATCCCCAGCACCGTACGGGTGTCGCGCGGGTCGATCACCCCGTCGTCGTAGAGCCGCCCCGACAGGAAGAACGGCAACGACTCCGCCTCGATCTGGGACTCCACCATGGCCCGCATCGCCGCGTCGGCCTCCTCGTCGTAGACCTGCCCCCTGGCCTGCGCCGCGGCCCGGCCGACGATCGACAGCACCCCGGCGAGCTGGGCCGGGCCCATCACCGCCGACTTGGCGCTCGGCCAGCTGAACAGGAAGCGGGGGTCGTAGGCGCGCCCGCACATGCCGTAGTTGCCGGCGCCGTAGGAGGCGCCCATGACGACGGTCAGGTGGGGCACGGTCGAGTTCGACACGGCGTTGATCATCATGGCGCCGTGCTTGATGATGCCGCCCTGCTCGTACTCCTTGCCCACCATGTAGCCGGTGGTGTTCTGCAGGAACAGCAGCGGCGTGCGCGACTGGTTCGCGAGCTGGATGAACTGGGTGGCCTTCTGCGACTCCTGGCTGAACAGCACCCCGCGCGCGTTGGCCAGCACCCCCACCGGGTAACCGTGGACGCGCGCCCAGCCGGTGACCAGCGAGGGGCCGTACAGGGGCTTGAACTCCTCGAACTCGCTGCCGTCCACCACGCGGGCGAGCACCTCGCGCGGGTCGAAGGGGATCTTCAGGTCCTCCGGGACGATCCCCAGCAGCTCGTCGGCCGGGTAGGCGGGCTCGCGGGCGGGCAGCGGCGCCACGCCCTGCTTGCGCCAGTTGAGCGAGCGCACGACGGCGCGGCCGATGCGCAGCGCGTCGTGCTCGTCCTCGGCCAGGTAGTCGGCCAGGCCGCTGGTCCTGGCGTGCATCTCGGCGCCGCCCAGCGACTCGTCGTCGGACTCCTCGCCGGTGGCCATCTTCACCAGCGGCGGCCCGCCCAGGAACACCTTGGCGCGGTCGCGGACCATCACCACGTAGTCGCTCATGCCGGGCACGTACGCGCCGCCGGCCGTGGAGTTGCCGAAGACCAGCGCCACCGTCGGGACGCCCGCCGCTGACAGCCGCGTCAGGTCGCGGAAGATCCGGCCGCCCGGGATGAAGATCTCCTTCTGCGTCGGCAGGTCGGCGCCGCCGCTCTCGACCAGGTTGACGTACGGCAGCCGGTTGGCCAGCGCGATGTCGGCCGCGCGCAGCGACTTGCGCAGCGTCCACGGGTTGGACGCGCCGCCCCTGACCGTGGGGTCGTTCGCGGTGATCAGGCACTCGACGCCCTCGATCACCCCGATGCCGGTCACCATGCCCGCGCCCACCTGGAACTCGCTGCCCCACGCGGCCAGCGGCGACAGCTCCAGGAACGGCGAGTCGGGGTCGATCAGCAGCTCGACGCGCTCCCTGGCGAGCAGCTTGCCGCGCCGGCGGTGGCGCTCGACGTACTTCTCGCCGCCACCCGCCACCGCCTTGGCGTGCTCGGCGTCGAGCTCGGCCAGCTTGGCGAGCATGGCCGCGCGCCGGGCCAGGTGTTCGGCGTCGCGCGGGTCGAGCCGGCTCCTGATCACACGGCCTCCTGTCGTGAAGTCGACGCGGGCGTCAGCCCGATGGCCCGCGCCCACAGCCGGGTCAGGTGGTCGACGGCGTCCTGCTCGCCGGCCCGCTCCCCGAGATCCAGCCACACGTGGGCGAAGTGCTCGACCATGCCGCCCAGCATGACGGCCGTCAGCCGCGGGTCGAGCGAGGGGTCGGCCAGGCCCTGCTCCTGCAGCCGGCGCAGCCCGTCGGCGCCGCGCCGGACGAACGCCTCGCGCAGCTCCAGCACCAGCCGGCCGAAGCGGGCGTCGGCGTCGGCGGCGTGCTCCACCATGCGGACCAGGCGCGAGTTGGCCGCCCAGGCCCGCAGGTAGAGGCGGTTGGCGGCCTCGATGCGGGCGTAGGGGTCGCCGGAGGCGGCGTCGCCGACCGCGCTCGCCGCGAACATCTCGCCGACCACCGTCTGCGCCACCTCCCCGAACAGCGACTCCTTGGAGTCGAAGTACGTGTAGAAGGTGCCGTGGGAGACCCCGGCCCGCGCGCACACGTCGTCGATCCGCACGGCGTCGTACCCGTGCTCCTCGAACGCCTCACGCCCGGCCGCGAGCAACGTGGCCCGCGTGCGCTTGCCGCGCAGGGTCAGGGACCTGACGATCACGTCAGTCACCGTAGCGAGCGGGACGCGCGGAAGGAAGGGGTCCCGCCGCGCGCCGTCACGTCAGGTGCAGTGGCTCCAGCCGGACTTCCAGCTCAGCGAGTTCCACGAACCGCCCCAGATCACGCACTTCTTCACGGCCGCCAGCCGGACCGGGCCCGCGTACGCGGTGAACTTGCCCGGGTTGCCGCCGCTCGCGCCGCCCTTGACCTGGAGGGTGGCGTTCATGGAGACCTTGCCGGGATAGACCAGCTTCGACATCGTGACCACGCAGTTCTTGCCCGCGCCGGTGTTGTAGAGCAGGTAGATCGTGGCCGAGGTGCCCAGCGCGTGCTTGTCGATCACCTTGTAGCCGGAGCCGCAGACGGTCACCACGTTGTAGGTGTTCGGCTTGGGCGTGGCGGTCGGCTTGGGCGTGGCGGTCGGCTTCACGGTCGGCTTGGTCGTCGCCGGCTTCTTGGCCGGGCCCGGGACCGTGGTCGTGGGGCCGGGGGTCGGGGTGGCGTCCGGCTGGTCCTCGCCGTCGATCAGCCCCGTCGGTTTCTTCGTCTTGGTGGGGGTGGGCTTGTGCGTGGGGTGCTTGCTCGCCGGGTGGGCCGTCGCCGTCACGGTCGTCACCGGGTTCGGGACCGCGATGACGGGTTCCTTGGTGTGCTCGGCCTTCTTGGGCGGCTCGGCCTGGCCGACGTCCAGCGTGGGGACGGGCTCGCCGGTCTCCGCCGGGAGGATCGGGTCCGGGGTCACCTCGGCGACCGGCGGCTCGGGCTGCCCGGCGCCCTGCCCGTCGCCTGTGGGGTTCTGGGAGGTGGTGCCGGTGGCGGTCACGGCGGTCTTGCCGCTGTTGGCCTGAACCACGACGGCGCCCGCCACCACCAGCAGCGCGGCGGCGGCCGCGCCGGAGAGGGCGAGAGTCAGCGTCCGCCGCTGCTTGTCGGGCGCCTTGCCGGACGTCTCGCCCTGCGCCCCACCGGGACCGCCGACCCTGGTCGCGCCCGCGTTCGCCGCCTGAGGCCCACCGGGGTGCCCCGCCTGGGGGCCGCCGGGATGTCCCGCCTGAGGAGCGCCCGGCATGCCGCCGTGCTGGTGCCCGTGCGGCACCGCACCCTGCGCGGCCGGCCCGCCCATGCCACTGGCGTGGGGACCGCCGGGAACGCCGCCGGGCGTGCCTCCGTGAGGCGCGCCCGGGGAGCCGGCGGGGGCGCCGCCGTGAGGGGCGCCCGTCTGGGGCCCGCCCGGTGTGTGCGGACCGCCGGGAACGCCGGCCTGCGGTACGCCCGGGGCTCCGGCCTGCGGGGCGCCCGGGTGGGGGACGCCCTGGGCGGCGCCGGGCATGGCGCCCGCGTGGGGGCCGCCCGGCGCGCCGGGTCTGGCCGGGACGCCCTGAGGGCCGCCCGCCGAACCTTGGGGGCCCGCCGCGCCCTGAGGGCCGCCCGCCGGTCCCTGCGGGACGCCGGGGGCGGGACGGTGGTCGGGGCCGGGCTGCCGGGGCACGGCGTTGGTGCCGGTGGGCTGGGTCCAGGGACCGGGGTAGGCGTCCTGCGCAGCACCGGAAGGGCCATTCGCCGGGCTGTTCGGAGGGCCGGCCTGGGCGGGCACGGCCGGGGTGGCGGTCGCGCCGGTGACCGGCTCGATGGCGGCCTTGGGAGCGGGCTGGCCCGTGAGCCGGACGATCAGCTCGTCGGCGCTCGGCCGCTGCGCCGGGTCCTTCGACAGGCACAGGCCCACCAGCGCGGCGAGCTCGCCCTCCATCCCGCCGAGCTGCGGCTCCTCGTTCAGGATGCGGTTCATCACCACGGGGATCGAGTCGGCCCCGAACGCGGGCTTGCCGGTGGCCGCGTACACCATCGTGACGCCCCACGCGAAGACGTCGGCCGCCTCCGACACGGCGGCCCCGCTGAGCTGCTCCGGCGCCAGGTACGACGGCGTCCCCATCGCCATCCCCGTGGCCGTCGCGCCGGGGGAGTCCAGCGCGCGGGCGATGCCGAAGTCGATCACGACCGGCCCCTCGGGGCCCATGAGCACGTTCGCGGGCTTGAAGTCGCGGTGCAGGATCCCGGCCCGGTGGATGGCCGCCAGCGCGGTGGCCGTGCTGATCGCGAGCCGTTCCAGCGCCGCGCCCCGCCGCGGGCCCTCGTTGATGACGAGCTCGCGCAGCGAGGGGCCGGGCACGTACTCGCTCACGATGTACGGGCGGCTCCCGTCGAGGTCGGCGTGCAGGACGGGCGCGGTGCAGAACCGGGCGACCCGCTGCGCCACCGCCACCTCGCGCAGGAACCTGGTCCGCGCGTCGGCGTCGGCCACGAGGGCGTTGTGCAGCAGCTTGACGGCGACCTGGTCCCCCGAGTCGCTCTTGCCCAGATAGACGACGCCTTGACCACCCTCGCCGAGCCGGGCGACGATGTCGTACGCCCCCAGCCGCCGCGGGTCGTCCGCCGCCAACGGCTGGAACTGATTCACGTCGACCCCCATGACAACCAATAGATGGGGCAAAACGCTACCAGCGTGACATGTGGGACGTCTGCCGGACCTGTAAGTAAGTTTCGCCTTTTGACGGCACATGTCAGTGTTTCGTCGCAGGTCGTGTCCGCGCCGGAGCCCAAGGTCACGGCTTGGCAAATTCAGATGGCCTTGCCCGGGTTCATGATGCCCAGCGGGTCGAAGACCGCCTTGATGCCGTGCTGCACCTCGGCCGCCACCGGCCCGGACTCCAGCCCCAGCCAGCGCCGCTTGAGCACGCCCACGCCGTGCTCGCCGGTCAGCGTGCCGCCGAGCGAGAGCGCGTGCCGGAACACCTCGTCGGCCGCGGCCCACACCTGCGGGGGCGGTTCAGGCGTGCCGTGCTCGAAGATGAAGACCGGGTGCAGGTTGCCGTCGCCGGCGTGGGCGACCGTGCAGATCCGCACGCCGTGCCGGGCCGCCGCCGCCTCGATCGCGGTGATCATCTCAGGCAGCGCCGAGCGCGGCACGCACACGTCCTCGACCAGGCACGCCCCCAGCCGCTCCTTGGCCTGGTAGGCCATCCTGCGCAGCCCGACCAGCTCCTCGGTCTCCTGCGGACTGGAGGAGACGGCCACGAACGAGGCGCCGTTGTCCAGGCAGAGCCGTTCCATGCGGGCGGCCACGGCCGGGCCGTCGGTCGCGTCGGACTGGCCGATCAGCATGGCCTGCGTGGCCGGTTCGAGCCCGATGTTGCGCCAGTCGTCGATGGCCTCCAGCGTGGCGCGGTCCAGCAGCTCCATCAGCGAGGGCTGGCAGCCCGCGGCCATGATCGCCGACACGGCCGCGCCCGCCTCGCGCAGCGAGCCGAACTCGGCGGCGAACGTGGCCGGCGGCGCGACCGGCGCCCGCCGCAGCCGCACGGTGGCCGCCGTGATCACGCCCAGCGTGCCCTCCGAGCCGACGAACAGGCCGGTCAGGTCGTAGCCGGTGACGCCCTTCATCGTGCGCCGGCCGGTGTTCAGGATCCGCCCGTCGGCCAGCACGACCTCAAGGCCGAGCGTGGCGTCCCTGGTGACGCCGTACTTCACGCAGCGCAGGCCGCCGGCGTTGGTGGCCAGGTTCCCGCCGATCGTGGAGATCTCGTACGACGAGGGGTCCGGCGCGTACATGAGCCCGTGCTCGCGGGCGGCGCGGTCGAGGTCGGCGGTGATGACCCCCGGCTCCACCACGGCGATCTCGTCGGCGGGGGAGAGCTCCCTGATGGCCGTCATCCTGGCCAGCGACAACACGATCGTCCCGTCGCCGGCGGTGGCCGCGCCCGCCAGGCCCGTGCCGGCGCCGCGCGGCACGACCGGCACCCGGTGCTCGGTGGCCCACCGCAGGGTCGTCACCACGTCCTCGCGCGAGGCGGCGAGCACCACGCCGAGCGGCTTGCCCGGCTCGACGAACGTGCGGTCGCGGGCGTAGGAGTCGATCACGTCCGGGTCGGTCAGCACGCGAGCTTCGGACAGCGAGTTCACCAGGGCATCAATCGGTCTCACACCTGCACCCTACGGTTTGCGCGGACCGTTCCTTAAGGCCAGACTGCCCTGGGTGGAAGTCAGGTGCCCGGTATGTACGCAGGCTGACCAGCTCGTCGCGGTTCCGGGCGCGGTCGCTGCGGGGACGACATACCGGATCGGAAGGGTCAGGCTGCCCGGCCAGCGCGAAGTCGCCGACCTGCCGACCGCGCCGTCGATGGGCGCGTCGAAGCACGTCATGAGCCGTACGCAGCTCGCGGTGTGGATGTCGTTCCCCAGCCGCCACTACACGCCCTGGGCCAGGAACCAGGGGTGGATCATGCTCGGCGCGGCGGCCCTGGTGCATCTCGTCGTGTCGCTGGTGATCGCGATGGGCAAGGACTCGCAGTGGAGCGAGGTGCTGCTCGCGCCGTTCTGCCTCACCGGGCTGTTCTGGGGGCTCGGGCTGCTGTTCGTGCTCGGCGCGCGCGGCGCCCGCAGGCGCGACCACGCCGAGGCCCCGGCCCGGGAGAAGGCGCTGGCCGTGTGGGAACGGCTGTACTACTGCGCCCGCGACAACGTCGCGTTCGAGCCGGGGGTCGGCGTCTCGTTCCATCCGGGCGAGACGCGCGAGTACATCTTCGGCTTCCGGGGCCGGGCGATCTAGCCGCGCTCCTCCGCCACCAGGCGGACGCAGACGGCCAGGCCGTCGATGGCCTGCTCCAGCTCGTCCAGCTCGGGGAAGGTGGGGGCGATGCGGATCGTGCGGTCGGCCGG
This sequence comes from Nonomuraea sp. NPDC001636, assembly GCF_040298265.1. Classification (NCBI taxonomy): domain Bacteria; kingdom Bacillati; phylum Actinomycetota; class Actinomycetes; order Streptosporangiales; family Streptosporangiaceae; genus Nonomuraea; species Nonomuraea sp. NPDC001636. The sequence continues at coordinate 122,325 of NZ_JBEOZT010000013.1, read as the reverse complement.
GTCCTGGCCGTAGGGGTGGGTGGCGCCGGCCGGGGTGAGCGCGATGCCCGCGGCCTTGGCCCTGGCCACGACCTCGGCGGCGTGCGGCACCTCCAGGCTGATGAAGTAGCCGCCGCGCGGGCTGGTCCAGGTGGCCAGGTCGCCGAGCCGCTCGGTCAGCACCTTGTCGACCAGCTCGAACTTCGGGCCGATCAGCTCGGCGTGCCGCCGCATGTGCGCGGCCACGCCCGCGGCGTCGCGCAGGAACTCCACGTGCCGGAGCTGGTTGAGCTTGTCGGGGCCGATGGACTGCTTGGCGGTGTTGGCGAGGAACCACTCCACGTTCGCCGGCGAGGAGCCGAAGAACGACACGCCCGAGCCCGCGTACGTCACCTTCGAGGTGGAGGCGTAGACGAACATGCGGTCGGCGTTGCCGTGCCCGGCCGCCAGCGCGAGCAGGTCGGCCAGCTCGTCCGGCGTGTCGGTGAGGTGGTGGACGGCGTAGGCGTTGTCCCACATGATCCGGAAGTCGGGGGCGGCCGTCGGCATGGCGGCCAGCCTGCGCACGGTCTCGTCGCTGTAGGTGACGCCGGACGGGTTGCTGTACTTCGGCACGCACCAGATGCCCTTGACCGCCGGGTCCGCGGCGACCAGGCGCTCCACGACGTCCATGTCGGGGCCGTCGGCGTTCATCGGGACGGCCGTCATCTTGATGCCGAGGCGCTCGCAGATGGTGAAATGCCGGTCGTAGCCAGGCACCGGGCACAGGAACGTGATCTCCGGCTCCTCGACCCAGCGGCGCTCGGCCCCCGGCACCTTCGACAGCAGCGCGTGCACGATCGTGTCGTGCATCAGCGTCAGGCTGGAGTTGCCGCCCACGACGAGCTGCCCGGCCGGCACCTGCACCAGCGGCGCGAAGATCTCGCGCAGCTCGGGCAGGCCCTGGAGGTTGCCGTAGTTGCGGCCGTCGGTGCCGTCGGCGGCCTTGACGGAGGTGGGCAGCCTGAGCATGCCGTCGGAGAGATCGAGCTGGCGCGGTGACGGCTTGCCCCGGGTGAGGTCGAGCGAGAGCCCCCGCTGGACGAGGGCGGCGTAGTCACTCTGTGCGGTCACGAGATCTCTCCTCCGAGTCGGTTCGGTCCAAAGGATAGAAGACATCCACAAGGGAGCCGGTAATCGCCCGGCATGTGGGACACCGGTTCAAAGACGTTCCCAAGAAGCGCTTCCACTCCGGCGATCGCCGGAGTGGAATGGAGGACATCGGGGCAGGCACAACTCCGCGAAGGAGGGAGCAGCCGTGACGACTGTTCGGGACACCTCGATCGAGCAGGTCAGGCGCCGCCGTACCGGGACCGTCATCGCCTCCTGGCTCTCGACGACCGACCACAAGGTCATCGGGTACCTCTACCTGATCACCTCCTTCGGCTTCTTCCTCGTCGCGGGCGTCATGGCCATGCTGATCAGGGCCGAGCTGGCGCAGCCCGGCATGCAGGTGGTCAGCCAGCAGCTGTACAACCAGCTGTTCACCATCCACGGCACGGTGATGCTGCTGCTGTTCGCCACGCCGCTGTTCGCCGGGTTCGCCAACGTGGTCATGCCGCTGCAGATCGGCGCGCCCGACGTGGCCTTCCCCCGGCTGAACGCGGTGGCGTACTGGCTGTTCCTGTTCGGCGGGCTCATGGTGGTGGCGGGCTTCCTCACCCCGGGCGGGGCCGCCGACTTCGGCTGGTTCGCCTACACGCCGCTGTCGTCGGCCATCCACTCGCCGCAGGTCGGCGGCGATCTGTGGATCATGGGCCTGGTGATGTCCGGGCTCGGCACGATCCTCGGCGCGGTGAACTTCATCTCGACGATCATCGGCATGCGGGCCCCGGGCATGACCATGTTCCGCCTGCCGATCTTCACCTGGAACGTGCTGCTGACCAGCATGCTCGTGCTGATGGCCTTCCCCGTGCTGGCCGCCGCGCTGCTGGTGCTGGAGTCGGACCGCAAGCTCGGCACGCACGTCTTCGACGGCGCGAACGGCGGGCCGCTGCTGTGGCAGCACCTGTTCTGGTTCTTCGGTCATCCCGAGGTCTACATCATCGCGCTGCCGTTCTTCGGGATCGTCACCGAGGTGATCCCGGTGTTCAGCCGCAAGCCGATCTTCGGCTACCTGAGCCTGGTCGGGGCCACCATCGCCATCGCCGGGCTGTCGATGACCGTGTGGGCGCACCACATGTTCGCGACCGGGCAGGTGCTGCTGCCGTTCTTCTCGTTCATGACGTTCCTCATCGCGGTGCCGACGGGCGTGAAGTTCTTCAACTGGATCGGCACGATGTGGCGCGGCCATCTGTCGTTCGAGACGCCGATGCTGTTCGCGGTGGGGTTCCTGGTCACCTTCCTGATCGGCGGGCTGACCGGCGTCATCCTGGCCTCGCCGCCGCTGGACTTCCAGATCAGCGACACCTACTTCGTCGTCGCCCACTTCCACTACGTGGTCTTCGGCACGGTGGTGTTCGCCATGTTCGCCGGCTTCTACTTCTGGTGGCCGAAGATGACCGGCAAGATGCTCGACGACCGGCTCGGCAAGGTGCACTTCTGGACGTTGTTCGCCGGCTTCCACACCACGTTCCTCGTCCAGCACTGGCTCGGCCAGCTCGGCATGCCGCGCCGGTACGCCGACTACAGCGCGGCCGACGGCTTCACCGCGCTCAACGAGCTCTCCTCGGCCGGGGCGTTCCTGCTCGGCGCCTCGACGCTGCCGTTCCTCTACAACGTGTACCGGACGGCCAGGCACGCGCCCAGGGTCACGCTCGACGACCCCTGGGGCTACGGCAACTCGCTGGAATGGGCGACCTCCTGCCCGCCGCCGCGGCACAACTTCACCGGCATGCCGCCGATCCGCTCCGAGCGGCCCGCGTTCGACCTGCACTACCCGCACGAGCACGCGACGCCCGCCGTGGAGCCGGACCCCGGCCCCGAGCAGCCGCCCCCGGTGCTCGCCGCCGACTGACCAGCCGGCCGAGCCGGCCTTTCAAGATCGCGTCGTTCCGTTTATGCCGGGCCATTGCGGGCGATGCCGCCGCGGCAATTCTGTTGGTCAAAATGTCGTAGTTTGATCACGTTTCAACAACGTACTTTACGACCCGTTTATCCACCCTCTAGCGTCCGGCATTGCACACCCTATGGCCATGCGCCCGGCGACCCCGGGCAGAGAGGGTACCGAGTGCCAAGCTCAAAGCGCCTGTTAGTCGCGTTCCCGGCGGTCGCCCTCCTCGGCGCCGCGCTGACCGTCCCGGCGGCCCAGGCCACGTCAGTGGCCAGCTACCAGCCCACGGCGGCGGACTACTACATCAACTACGCTCCCCCGCGGGTCGAGAAGGAGCCGCAGGAACCCGGCCTGACCAAGGGCAAGGCCCGCTCGCTCTCACCGGCGGAGAAGTTCGACAGGAAGTTCGTCAGCGGGAACCCCGCCGCGGCCCGCGTCCTCGCCGCCCGCGAGAACCAGGCGATCAGGACCGGCCGCAACCCGGCTGAATGGATCTTCAAGAACTCCAAGCAGGTCAAGACCGCCAAGCTCCTCACCGTCCTGGTCGAGTTCAACGAGCAGGCGAACGACGACTTCTCCGGCTTCAACCGGCTGCGCACGACCGACAGCCCGCCGGACGACTGCGTGGTCGAGCCGCCGGGCACGCTCAAGAACGGCCCGCTGCACAACAACATCCCCGACCCGGCGACGCTGCCGCAGAAGGACAACAACTCCTTCTGGCTCAAGGACTTCAGCACCGACCACTTCAACAAGATGCTCTACAGCGACCAGGGCATCACCGAGCGCGTGCGCAAGGACCTCAAGGACCCGCGCGACGGCAAGCCCGGCATCGACATCTCCGGCTTCACGATGAAGAAGATGTACGAGGAGCTGTCCAAGGGCGCCTACTCCGTCACCGGCTCGGCCGTCGGCTGGATCAAGGCCCCCCACTCCGAGGCGTACTACGGCGCCGCGGCCTGTGGCGGCCAGCCGCAGGACATGTCGGGTCACCCCAGCAACCCCACCGGCGCCGGCCAGCTCGCCATCGACACGGTCAACGCCCTGGCCGCGGCCCAGCCGAACTTCCCCTGGGCCGACTACGACCAGGAGGACGTGGCCGACTCCGACGGCGACGGCAACTTCGACGAGCCCGACGGCGTCATCGACCACCTGGTGATGGTGCACGCCGGCAAGGACAAGTCCTCCGACGGCGGCGCCGAGGGCACCTACGCCATCTGGGCGCACTCCAGCGCGGTCGCGGGCGGCTACAAGATCCCCGGCAGCGACAAGAAGATCTCCAACTACATCGTGCAGCCCGAGGACTCCGGCGTCGGCGTCTTCGCCCACGAGTACGGCCACGACCTGGGCCTGCCCGACCTGTACGACACCAGCGGCCAGGCCAGCTCCGCGGTGGACTTCTGGGACCTGATGTCCAGCGGCTCCCACTCCGGCCCCATCTTCCAGTCCATGCCCACGCACATGGGCCTGTGGGACAAGTGGGTGCTCGGCTGGGCCAACCCGAAGACGTTCAACCCGGGTGACGCCGCCAAGCTCGTCACCGTCGGGCAGTCCTCGCGCACGCCCAAGCTCACCGAGGACGGCGTCCGGGTGAACCTGGCCTCCACGCCGCTGAAGATGATCGACCCGCACAGCGGCACGAAGGCCTGGTGGTCCAACCTGGACCAGGACTGGGCCAACCAGACCCTGACCCGTGACGTCCCGGTGCCCGCGGGCTCCGACGTGCGGTTCTGGATGTGGAACAACTACGAGATCGAGCAGGACTGGGACTTCGGCTTCGTGGAGGTCTCGACCGACGGCGGCCAGACCTGGACCCAGCTCAAGGTCTATGACGAGGCCGGCACCGAGGTCAGCACCCCCGACGGCTACCCCGACCCGAACAAGAACCTCAAGACGTTCGGCAACAAGAAGTACGGGCTCACCGGCGACACCGGCGGCCAGTGGCGGCACGACTACGTCAACCTGACGCCGTACGCCGGGCAGTCGATCAAGCTGCGCCTGACCTACAACACCGACGCCGCCTTCGAGCCGCGCGGCTGGCACGCCGACGACTTCTCGCTCACCAACGGCGGCACCGCCGTCTGGAGCGACGACGTCGAGAACGGCGACAACGGCTGGAAGGCCACCGGCGGCACGTTCACCAACACCAGCGGCCAGGGCTGGACCGTCAACAACGGCTCGCGCGAGATCTCCCGCTTCTACCTCGCCGAGTGGCGCAACTTCGACGGCTTCGACAAGGGCCTGCAGTACGCCTACGACACCAACTACTCCCGCGACGGGGCGTGGAAGGTCGAGAAGGTCAAGTACAACGCGCCCGGCCTGCTGGTCTGGTACCGCGACTCGACCTTCACCAACAACTCGGTGGTCAACAACCTGACCCTGCCGCCGAGCATCGGCTCCAAGGGCAGCCTGCTGGTCGTGGACTCGCACTACGACCCGCTGCGCCGCACCGGCACCGCCGCCCAGAAGGACCCGAGCAGGCACAAGAACCTGGAAGGCCGTACGCAGTCCTCCAACGCGGCGTTCTCCTTCAACAAGACCTACCCGCTGAAGGAGTGCCTGGAGGCGCCGGACGAGCCGTTCAGCGAGTACTGCACCAACGTCCCCGCGCTCAAGGGCGTGCCGAACTTCACCGACGCGAAGACCTGGGTTCCGGGCTTCGAGCTGCAGAACGGCTCGCTCTACTACCGTGACTTCGACGCCTCCACGGTGGTGCCGAGCAAGGGCGACCAGCCGTACAGCACCCGCGTGGTGCACCTGGACGGCACCCCCGCCACCGAGCTGTACGGGACCGACCTCGGCAACGGCCACGTCGCCGGCTCGGGCAACCCCGGCGACGAGGGCAAGGCGCTGGGCGTGCAGTTCAAGCTGATCAGCCCGCTGCCGGGCAACCTGGGCGCCATCGTCCAGGTCGTCCCGCCGAAGAAGTAGCGTGAGGAGGGCCGCCGGGTCTCCGGCGGCCCCCGATCCAGCACTGAGCGGCGGACACAGCGCCTACGATTGATGACCATGAGCGAACTGCGCACCAAGATCGAGCACACTGAGGCGATCCGGCGGGATCGCCGGGTGGCGGTGGTGGTGAACACTCGCTCACGCCGCGGCCGCCGCCACTACTTCGAGGTCATCGAGCAGCTGCACAACCTGGGGTTCGAGCCGCTGGCCGAGCTGTCGGTCTACAACCCCAAGCGGCTGCGCGACCTGCTCGACACCGCCCTCGCCACCGAACCCGACCTGCTGATCGTGGGCGGCGGCGACGGCACCCTCTCCTCGGCCGTGCGCCACGTCGCCCATCGCGACGTGGCGCTCGGCGTGTTGCCGCTCGGCACCACCAACAACTTCGCCAGGAGCCTCGGCCTGCCGCTCGACCTGGCCGGCGCCATCCGGGTGTTCTCCACCGGCAAGGTCGCCGACATCGACCTCGGCATGGCCGGCGACCGCCCCTTCGCCAACCTGGCCAGCTTCGGCGTCTCGGTCGAGGTGGCCGGCCGGGTCAAGCCGTGGCTCAAGCGCATCGTTGGCCGTCCGGCCTACCCGATGACCGCGCTCACCGTCCTGCCGGGCCACCGGCCCTTCCGGGCCTACATCACCGTCGAGGGCCAGCGCCACGAGCTGCTCACCCACCAGCTCAACATCGCCAACGGCCGCTTCCACGGCGGCTGGCAGGTGGCCAAGGACATCAGCATCGACAACGGCATGCTGGTGGCCTACCAGCTCGGCTCGGGCAAGAAGCTGCGCCTGCTCGGCGAGACGCTGCTGCGCGCGACCACCGGCCGCTGGCGCAGCCTGGCGGGCGGCCCGTTCGTGGTCGGCCGGGAGATGCTGCTGGAGACCGACCCGCCGATGGCCGCCGACGTCGACGGCGAGGTGCGCCTGCGCACCCCCATCACGCTGCGCGTGGTGCCCAACGGCGTGCGCGTGATGGTCCCCGACTCCTTCGAGGACAACTGACCTCAGCCCTCGCCCAGCGCCCGGTAGGCGGGGGCGAGCACGTCCGCCAGGCCGGCGGGCGGCGGGAACACCCGCGGCAGCAGGTCGGGGGCGGCCGCGGCGGGGCGGCGTTCCGGGCGGTGCGCGGTGGCGCCGGGGGCGTAGAAGTCGGCCAGCCGGTCGGCGAACGGCACGTCGGCCACCTCCAGCGGGTCCGGCGCGGGCGGGTCGTCGGCCAGCGAGCCGAGCAGCTGCTCGCGGGTGCGCCCGCGCCAGGCCAGCACCAGGAACGGGTCGTCGTCGAACGACTCGGCCAGCAGGTAGAGCACGGCCGACAGGTGCTTGCACGGGAACCCCCAGTCGGGGCACGAGCACTCCATGTCCAGGTCGCGCGGGAACAGGTCGACGCCATGGGCGGCGAACAGCTCCTCGATCTCGACCGGCATCTCCCCGGCCAGCAGCCTGGCCCGGTGGACGGCCTGCGCCGCGACGGCCTCCTCCAGCCGCGCCCACACGTCCTCGCCGTGGACGTCGATCCTGACCACGACGTCGTACGGCTTGGGCCGCGACCCCTGCACGGACGCCCGGACCAGCCCCGCCGACAGGTCGATCGAGAGCACCTGGCCCTTGCGGGCGTAGGCGCGGCCGCGGGACAGGCGGCCCTTGTCGCAGACGCGCTCCAGGATGTCGACGAAGCGCCTGGACCACCAGGCCGAGCCGATGCTGCCGCGCCGCGACCGGGCCCGCAGGCCGCCCTCGACCTCGATGGGGCCGCCGCCGTCGTACCAGTCGGGCATGGTCAGGACCCTCCCGTGAGGCGGAACACCTCGCGCAGCTCGTCGGTGGACAGGTCGGTCAGCCACTCCTCGCCGGCGCCGACCACCCGCTCGGCCAGCGCCTTCTTCCGCTCGATCATCTGGTCGACGCGCTCTTCGAGGGTGCCCGCGCAGATCAGCTTGCGCACCTGGACGTTCCTGCGCTGGCCGATGCGGAAGGCCCGGTCGGTGGCCTGGTCCTCCACGGCCGGGTTCCACCAGCGGTCGACGTGGACGACGTGGCCGGCCGCCGTCAGGTTGAGCCCGACGCCGGCCGCCTTGAGCGACAGCAGGAACAACATCGGCTCCGGGTCGTGCTGGAAACGCTCGACCAGACGGTCGCGGGTCTTCTTGGGCAGGCCGCCGTGCAGCCACAGGACCGGGCGGCCGAGGCGCTGGGCGAGGTAGGGCTGGAGCATCGTCCCGAACTCGGCGTACTGCGTGAACAGCAGCGCCTTCTCGCCCTCGGCCAGCACCTCCTCGGCCAGCTGCTCCAGCCGGGCCAGCTTGCCCGACCGGCCGGCCAGGCGGGAGCCGTCCTTGAGCAGGTGGGCCGGGTGGTTGCAGACCTGCTTGAGCCTGGCCATGGCCGACAGCACCAGGCCGCGCCGCTCGACGCCCTCGCTGTCGTCGATCCGGGCCAGCATGTCGTCCACGACGGCCTGGTAGAGGGTGGCCTGCTCGGGGGTGAGCGGGCACCACTCCTTGATCTCGATCTTCTCCGGCAGGTCGGAGATGACGGACCGGTCGGTCTTGAGGCGGCGCAGGATGAACGGGCCCGTCGCCCGCTTCAGCGCCGCGGCGGCCTGCTCGTCCTGGCGGGCCTCGATGGGCTCCTGGAACCGGGTGCGGAAGCGGGCCCGCGGCCCGAGCAGGCCGGGGTTGGCGAACTCCATGATCGACCAGAGCTCGGCGAGGTGGTTCTCGACCGGCGTGCCGGTCAGGGCCAGCCGGGTGCCGGTGGGGATCGACCGGACGGCGCGGGCCTGGAGGGTGCCGCTGTTCTTGATCGCCTGGGCCTCGTCGCACACCACCCGGCGCCACTCGTGCTCCCGCAGGGTCTCCAGGTCGCGGTGGGCGGTGCCGTACGTGGTGATCACCAGGTCGGCCTCCGCGATGCGGGCGGCGTCCCGGCCGGGGCCGTGGTGGACGTACACGCGCAGCCCAGGGGCGAACCTGGCCGCCTCCCGCTGCCAGTTGCCCACCAGCGACATCGGGCAGACCAGCAGCGTCGGCGCGGCGGCCCGCTCGTGGACGAGCAGCGCCAGCGTGGTGACCGTCTTGCCCAGGCCCATGTCGTCGGCGAGCACGCCGCCGAGCCCCAGCTCCGACAGGAAGCTCAGCCACGCCAGCCCGCGCTCCTGGTAGGGCCGCAGCACGGCGTCGAGACCCGGCGGGGTCGCCAGCGGAACGAGCCGCCGCTCGGCCTGGCCCGACAGCAGGTCGCCGAGCACGCCGTCGGCGTCGACCGCCAGCAACGGCAGCTCGTCGTCGCCCTGGATCACGTGGCGCAGCAGGTCGGCCGCCGCCGCCTCGCCCGCGCGCACCCCCTCCACGGCCCGCAGCGCGGCCTTGAGCTGCCGGTCGTCCAGCTCCACCCACTGGCCGCGGACCCGGACCAGCGGCACCTTGAGCCTGGCCAGCTCGGCCAGCTCCGCCTCGCTGATCGTCTCCTCGCCCACCGCCAGGTCGACGCGGAAGTCGACCAGCTCGCGCAGCCCGAAGCCCTGACTGACGGCCGCCGTCTGCGGCTTGGTCCTGGTGGTGAGCTTGAGCCCGAGCCGCGTACGGCCCGCCCAGCGCGGCAGCTGCACCCCGAACCCGGCCGCCTGGAGCAGCGGCGCGGCCTGGCGCAGGAAGCCGAACGCGCCCGCCGTGTCGAGGACCAGCTCGCTCGGCTCCGGCACGCGCAGGGCCCGGTCCAGCTCCGGGTAGAGCCGCACGGCCCGGCCGAGCCCGGCCAGCAGCTCGCGCTCCGGGCGGCCGGGCAGGCCCTTCTCGCCGTCCCAGACGCGGGCGGCCGGGACGTACAGGCTGGGGTCGTCGGCGGCCTGCAACGCCAGCTCGACCCGCCAGTCGTCGCCGGCGGCCGGTTCGAGCAGGCGGAAACAGACGCGGGTGGCGCCCTCGGCCGCCGTGACGGACGCCCGCCAGCGGTCCAGCTCCTCGCGCAGCCCCGGGTCGTCGGGGCAGGCCGGGTCGCCGGTCAGCGCGGCCAGCCACCGCTCCCGCGGTGTCGCCGGGGCGGCGGCGGAGGGAGCGGCCAGGGGAGTGGTGACGGCCTGCCGGACGAGCGCGTCGGTGAACGCCTCCAGCGCCTGGAGCTGCACCCCGGCGGCCGGGCGCTCGGCGGCCCAGGTGCGGCAGGCGGGCGGCATGGCCAGGGCCAGGTCGCGGAAGTAGGCGGCGTCGGCCCCGGTCAGCACGGGCCGCCACAGGGCCAGCGCGGCGCCGCCGCCGTGCCCGCCGCCGTGCCCGCCGCCGTGCCCGCCGCCGTGCCCGGCGTCGGGCCCGGGGCCGGGCTGCGGGACGAGCTGGGGGACGACCCGGCCACGGCCCACCAGGTCGCGGGCGAGCGCGGCGACGGCGGCCCAGTGGCGGACGGTGGCGGTGGCGTCGCCCGGAAGGCCGTCCAGCGCGGCAAGAGCCTCGGCGGGCGGCAGCACGACCGCGGGCACCCGCCACGGCAGCAGCCGCGGCCTGACCACCTCCGTCAGCAGCCCCGTCTCCGGCGAGGGCAGCGGCCCCCTGGCCGACCCCGGCAGCAGCAGCTCCAGCTCCCTGGACGGCGGCCCGCCCACCCCGAGCCCCGGCGCGCCGGCCAGCTCGGCGGGGGAGGCGGCGAACGGATGGGGCCGCGCGCCCGCCCCACGGGACACGGCGGCGGCCCGGCCGGGAACCTCTCCCCAGAAGGCGAGCCCGTCACCCGCCCACACCCCGTGTACCAGCACTCCGGCAGGTTACCGCCGGCCCGGAGCGACCGGTCCCCGGCGTCTTCTGCGGGCGGGGCCGGAAGTCGTACCATCGAGGTATGAACACTCCCGGATCGTGGTGTGAGCGGCCTGAGCCGCAGGCTCCCTCGTGCGAGCTGCCCGCACCGTGGAGCAAGCCGAAGCAGCCTGACAACTGGTGCGAGTCGCCCGAGTCGCCGGTGGCGTCCGTCCTCCGGTTCCTGCTGAAGGCCGCCAAGAGGTAATAACAGGCGGTCAGCTGGGTAGTCGCCTTGCTCAGCGGAGGAGGCGACGTCGTGAACGATACCCACAAGCTGGTCAGTGATCTGTCCGACCAGGTCTCCAGGCTCGTCAAGGACGAGCTGCGCCTGGCCAGGCTGGAGCTCGCGGAGAAGGGCAGGCGCGCCGGGTTCGGCGCGGGGCTGTTCGGCGCGGCCGGGATGGCCGCGTTCTTCGGCGCCGCCGCGCTGGTGACCGCCGTCGTCCTGCTCCTCGCTCTGGTCATGCCCGCATGGGCGGCCGCCGCGATCGTGGGGGCGGTCCTGCTCATCGCCGCCGCCCTGCTCGGCCTGACCGGAAAGAACCAGGTGAAACAGGCCACGCCGCCGGTCCCCGAAGAGACCATCGCGAGCGTCAAGGCCGATATCGACATGGTCAAGGAGAGGGCACGCCGATGAGCGAGACGGACCCCGGATACAGCGAGCAGCACGCCGGTGACGTGGGCGCCCGCAGGGCGACCGTCGGCACGCCGACCGAACGCGAGTCGATCAACGTGCCGCCGACGAGACCGGGGGCTGCGGAGAACGCCAAATGGGCCGAACGGGCCCGGCAGGAACACGAGACCTTCATCCCCGAGACCCCCCTGCCCGACGACCGGACCGAAGCGGTGGAGAGCCGCGCGGCCGAGGAGGAGTCGCTGGGCGGGGGCGGGACCGGGGGCCGTGGCGAGGACGACGAGGAAGAGGACGACGTGCGAAAAAGCATCAAGGAGACCAGGAACGAACTGGGCGACACGGTCAGCGCCCTGGCCCACAAGGCCGACCTGAAGGCCCGCGCCACCGAGGCGGCCGGCACGGCCAAGGGCAAGGTGGCCGAGATGACCGGCGTGGCCAAGGGCAAGGCCGCCGAGGTGACCGGCACGGCCAAGGGCATGGCCGGCGAGGTCGCGGGCAAGGTCCGCGAGGCCACCCCCCACCAGGTCAAGGACGCCGCCACCGGAGCGCGCAGGCGTCCCGTGCTGCTGCTGGCCGCGGCGGCGGCGGTGACGGCCCTCGTCGTGCGGCGGCTCAGGAAGCGCAACAGGGCGAAGTAGGCGTGCGTTCCCCCGAAAGACCTGCGGAACTGCCCCGCAGGGCCTGGTGGAGCGTGCTCAAACGCACCGTCGTCGAGTTCCGCAACGACGGCGTCCAGGACCTCGCGGCAGCGCTCACCTACTACGCCGTCCTGTCCATCTTCCCCGCGCTGATCGTGCTGGTGTCGGTGTTCGGCCTGCTCGGCAGGCGTGACACCGCCACCCTGGTCGGCAACCTCGTGGTGCTGGCGCCCGACGAGGTGCGCTCCCTGATCGTCACGGGCGTGCGGTCGGTCCAGGAGAACGCGGCCTCGGCCGGCCTGGTCGCGATCGTCGGCCTGCTGGTCGCGCTCTGGTCGGCGTCGGGCTACATCGGCGCGTTCATCAGGGCCGGCAACACCATCTACGACATCGACGAGGGGCGTCCGTTCTGGAAGGTGACCCCGCTCCGGATCGGGCTCACCGTGCTGGCCACCGTGCTGCTGGCGCTCGGCGCGATCTCCGTCGCGCTGACCGGCGACCTGGCCAGGAGCGTCGGAAAGGCGCTCGGCCTGGGCAGCGCGCTGGTGACCGCCTGGGACATCCTGAAATGGCCGGTGCTCGCGCTCGTCGCGGCCGGGCTGATCATGGTGCTCTACTGGGCCGCGCCGAACGTGCGCCAGCCCGGCGTGCGCTGGATCACCCCCGGCGGGCTGCTCGCGGTGGTGCTCTGGGTCCTGGTCTCCGGCGGCTTCGCCCTGTACGTGGCCCACTTCGGGTCCTACGGCAAGACCTACGGCACGCTGGCCGCCGTCGTGGTGTTCCTGATCTGGCTGTGGTTGTCGAACATGGCCCTGCTGCTGGGCGCCGAGCTGGACGCCGAGCTGATCAGGGAACGCCAGATCGCCGAGGGCGAGCCCGTCGGGCAGGAGCCGTACGTGGAGCCCCGGGACCCGCCGAAGGAGGATAGCCTTCCCGAGTGAAGCGTGGAAGGGCCGTCGTCGCCGCACTCGTCCTGCTGACCTCGGGGTTGGTGGCCGGCTGCGGCGACGGCTCGGCGGTCAGCGACTTCGGCACCGTCGTCAAGGGCGCCAAGGGCACGACCGTGCGCGCTGAGCTGCGTCCCGGGCAGCGGTTCTCGCTGGCCGTCCCGGACAATCCGTCGGTGGGCGACGACTGGCGCCTCGCGGCGGTGCCCGACGCCAGGGTGGCCTCCTACATCAGCGAGGAGCACAAGAGCGCGGGCCAGGGCCCCGGCAGCGGCGGCACCGCCTACTTCGTCTTCAACACCAAGAGCCCGGGCACCGCCGAGATCACGCTGCGCGACTGCCGGCGGTGCGGCCAGAGCTCGACGCCGCCCGACGAGGAGAGCAGGCGGCAGTCGGGCGAGGCGGTCTTCGAGATCACCGTGCGCTGAGCACGGCCCGGCACAACACGTCGAGGGTGGTCGCGGTGATCACCTCGGCCTCGGCGCCATCGCCGGAGCCGGCGCACGCGGCCAGGCGGCGCCGGCCCTCGCCCAGGATGCTCCACCCCAGGTGGGCCACCAGGTCGGGATGCGGCTCCCCGGCCTCGGCGAGCAGCCCGCGCAGCGGCTCGATCATCGTCTCGTGCAGCTGGTCGAGCCGGTGGCGGCACTCGGCGGGCAGATCGACCGCGGCCACCGCGCGCAGCAGCGCGTGGTCGGGGCTGGTCACGAACGCCAGCGACACGGCGCCGAAGGCGCGCACCCGCTCCTCCAGGCCGCCGTCGCGGGTGGCCGTGACGAGCCGGTCGGCCCAGCGGGGGATCGCGTCCTCCACGAGCTGGGCCAGGATGTCGGCGGTGGAGGAGAAGTAGCGGTAGACGCTGGAGCGGGCCAGCCCGACCCGCGCGCCCACGGCCGCGGGGGTGAGCCCGGCCGGGCCCTCGGCCGCCAGGACCTCCATGGCGGCCGCCAGCAGGGCCGCGTGCTGGCTGGCCCGATGGTCGGCCACCGTGGCCGCGCTGATCCTCGGCACCGGACTCACTCCTCCTCGCGTCGTCTCCTCCCAGTATCGGGCAGCAGGAACGTCGCCCCGACGCCGCCGAACAGCACGAGGCCGGTCACGATCGTGACCCGGCGGGTGGCGTCGGCGCCCGCCGCCACCGCGGCGGCGTGGTCGGCCGGCTCCCTGATCGCCGCGATGGCCGCGCCGGCGCTCTCCCGTACGGCCTGCCCGAGCGCGGGCTCGCCGGGCAGGCGTTCGGCCATCGCCGCGTCCAGGCCGGTGACCAGGACGGCGCCCAGCACCGCGATGCCGACGGCGGCGCCGAGCTGGCGGATCGTGCTCTGGAGCCCGGAGGCCACGCCGGAGCGGCGGGCGGGCACGTCGGCGAGCATCACGTTCGGGAGCTGGGCCGAGGCGAAGCCGACGCCGGCGCCGTACAGGACGAGCCACGGCACCAGCGTCCACGGGCCGAGCGAGGGGGAGACGGTCAGGCCGATCGCGATCGCGCCCACGGCCTCCAGGACGAGCCCCAGCCGCACGATCACCCTGGGCGCCAGGCCGAGCCGCGGGACGACGCCGCCTGCCAGGAACGTGCCCCCGGCCAGCGAGGCGATGATCAGGCCGGTGGCGAACGCGGTGAACCCCATGGCCGCCTGCAGGAACAGCGGCAGCACCAGGATCAGGCCGAACTCGCCGAGACTGATGATCATCGCGGCGGCGCCGCCGTACCTGAAGGAGGGGATGGCGAACAGCGACAGGTCCAGCACGACCGGACGGCCCGATCGTGCCCGCGAGCGCTCGACCAGCAGCAGCGCGGCAAGGGCGAGCGCCGCGAGCCCGAAGGCGAACGGGATCGGCGAGACGCCGCCGAGCGGCCAGGTCCACCCGAACAGCGTGGCCTCGCCGGTCGGCGTGAACCAGCCGTAGCGCTGGCCCTCGATCAGGCCGAACACCAGCGCGGCCGGGCCGGCCACCGACAGCAGCACGCCGGGGACGTCCGAGCCGCCCGCCGCCGCGTCCTTCGACTCGGGCACCCGGACTGTGCCGAGCAGCACGAGCAGGCCGATCGGCAGGTTCACCCAGAACGCCCAGCGCCAGCCGAAGTCGGTCACCACCCAGCCGCCGAGCAGCGGGCCGAGCGCGGCCATGCCGCCGATGATCGAGCCCCAGACGGCGAAGGCGATCGTCCGGCGCGAGCCCGTGTAGAGGGAGTTGATGATCGCCAGCGTCATCGGGACCACCATGGACGCCCCGACCCCCTGGACGACGCGGGCGGCGATGAGCAGCGCGCCGCTCGGCGCGGAGGCGGCCAGCATGCTCGCGGCCAGGAACACCACCAGGCCGACGGCGAACATCCGGCGCCTGCCGTGCACGTCGCCGGTCCGGCCGAGGGGGATGAGCAGGGAGGCGAAGGCCAGGGAGTAGACGGAGTTGACCCATTCGACGTCCGTGGCCGACAACCCCAGATCGCCCATGATCGCCGGGACGGCGACGTTCACGATCGTCGCGTCGATGATGATCATCGACATCCCGACGCCGAGCACGATCAGCGGGAGCCAGCTCTGCCGGGTCCGCTCATTTAGCGACACCATGTTTCTAAAGATAGCAACATGCTGTCTCGAAACAAGGGGTAAGCTCCGGATCATGGACTTCATCCGGGTGCGTGCCTCGGCCGACGGCGCCGAGACGATCTCCTACTGGACCGGCGACGTCTACGGCTGGCAGGACGACGACGGTCCCCACCATCTGTTCGGCTTCGAGGGGCTGAACGTGGCGCGGGCGCGCCCGGCCGACGGCGGCTGGGAGCTGCTGACCAGGGAGGCCGCGCTCTACCTCGACCCGAGGACCAGGGAACCGCTCGACGTGTGGGACAACCCGCTCACCGGGCGGTCCGTCGAGGTGCAGCACGTCTTCAACGACCCGGTCAACCAGCGGCTCGGGGCCTATCCGGTGCCGGTGACACGGTTGGGGGAGCAGGTCGTCTACAACGCCGACATCCGCCTTTCCTACCCTTCGCCGCTACCTGTCGCGAAATATCCGGAAAACTCGGCTCGGGACACGTACCGGGCGCTGGAGCTGTTCCAGTTCTTCGCCTCGGCCGCCGACGTCGAGTCCGGCATGCCCGACGTGCCGGCGGTCTTCTCCTGGTGCCGGGTCTCGCCCTGGCTGCCCTGGATGGCCATGGGACAGCGGCCGGGCGGGCTGGTCTACCACTGCCGGGGCGCCAAGGTCGCCGACGTCCCCGGACGGCTGCGCGAGCGCGTCGGCGAGCACTTCCTGCACGCCCCCGCCGAGTGGACCGCGCCCAACATGACGAGCTGGACGGCCTTCGCCGATAAGGTCGGGCGGTGAGCACCGACCTGTTCTGCGAGATCATCGCCGGCGCGCGTCCCGCCCACGTGGTGAGCGCCGACGAGGTGGCCGTCTCCTTCCTCGACACCCGTCCGGTCTTCAAGGGGCACGTGCTCGTCGTGCCCCGGCTGCACGTCGAGACGCTGGCCGACCTCGCCGACGTCGGGCCGTTCTTCTCCCGGGTGCAGGCCATGGCCAGGGCCGTGGAGGAGGGGCTGGAGGCGGCCGGCACGTTCGTGGCGATGAACAACCGGGTCAGCCAGAGCGTGCCCCACCTGCACGTGCACGTCGTGCCGCGCAACCGCAAGGACGGGCTGCGCGGCTTCTTCTGGCCGCGCACCACCTACGAGTCCGCGCAGGAGGCCGAGACCTACGCGGCGGCCGTCGCCAAGGCGCTGGCGGCCGAGTGAGGGGGGCGGGCGGCACGGGCGGCGGCGGGCGCTAGGCTCGGGGCGCGTGGAGTACCTGGTCGGCGTCGCCGTCGTGGCCGTGCTGGTGGGCGTGCCCGCGATCGTGCTCTGGCGCGTCATGCGGGGCCGCCGTGAGCTGGGCACCAGCCCGGCCGAGCGGGCCACGTTCGAGACCCTGCACACCGCCTCCATGGCCGGGCCGCCGCTGCGGGCCGGGCTGACCCCCGAGGGCGCCGAGCGCGCCTCCCGCCACCTGCGCGCGCTGCTCGGCTCGGCCGCGCTCGCGATCACCGACCGCGAGCGCCTGCTGGTCTACGACGGCGCCGGCGACCACCACGCCGCCCAGGCGTTCGAGCACGCCGCCGCCACCTTGCGGGACGGCCGCACCCAGGTGCTCACCATCGACTGCGAGCTGCTCGAATGCCCCATCCGGCACGCCGTCGTCGTCCCGCTCACCACCGACGACCGCCTGGTCGGCGCGCTGGCCGCCTACGGGCAGAACGCCTCGGCCGGCCTGGTCAGGGCGGCGCAGGAGGTGGCCGGCTGGGTGAACTCGCAGCTGGAGCTGGCCGAGCTCGACCGCTCGCGCACGCTGCTCATGGAGGCCGAGGTCCGGGCCCTGCGCGCGCAGATCTCGCCGCACTTCATCTACAACTCGCTCACCACGATCGCCTCCTTCGTCCGTACGGACCCAGAACGCGCCCGCGAGCTGCTGCTGGAGTTCGCCGACTTCACCCGCTACTCCTTCCGGCGGCACGGCGAGTTCACCACGCTGGCCGAGGAACTGCACTCGATCGAGCGCTACCTCACTCTCGAACACGCCAGGTTCGGCGACCAGTTGCAGGTCACCCTGCGCATCGCCCCCGAGGTGCTGCCGGTGGCGGTGCCGTTCCTGTGCCTGCAGCCGCTGGTCGAGAACGCCGTCCGGCACGGCCTGGAGAGCCGCAACGGCGTCGGCCGCATCACGATCATCGCCGAGGACGCCGGCGCCGAGTGCCGCATCAGCGTCGAGGACGACGGCCTCGGCATGGACCCCGACCGGCTGCGCCGCATCCTGGCCGGCGAGATCGCCCCCACCGGCGGCGTCGGCCTGGCCAACGTCGACGAACGGCTCCGCCAGGTCTACGGCGACGAGTACGGCCTGGTCGTCGAGACCGGCACGGGCGCGGGCACCAAGGTCAACGTGCGCCTGCCGAAGTACCACCCCGGCGTCTCGGCCCGCTGACTTCCCACACCCCACCTGTGACCCCGCCGTGACGGCCTTGACGTTTGGTGCGGGTTTCATCACTGTCTAATGCATTCGAGGTGTGAGGAGTGAGTGTGACCGGGCTGCGCGTCCTGGCGGTGGACGACGAGCTACCCGCGCTGGAGGACCTGTCCTACCTGCTCCGCGCCGACGCCCGCATCGGCGAGGTGGTGACGGCGCGCGACGGGGCGGCCGCGCTGCGCCTGCTGGACCGCGGCATCGCCGAGGGCCGCCCGATCGACGCCGTCTTCCTCGACATCCGCATGCGCGGCCTGGACGGCGTCGTCCTCGGACGGCTGCTGTCGCAGTTCGCCAACCCGCCGCGGGTCGTGTTCGTCACCGCGTACGAGGAGCACGCGGTGGACGCCTTCGAGATCAAGGCCGAGGACTACCTGCTCAAACCGGTACGTCCCGAACGGCTCGCCGAGGCCATCAGGCGCGTGGCGGTCTCGGCCGACGTGCCCGCCGAGACCGGCGAGAGCGACACCATCCCCGTCGAGCTGGGCGGCGTGACCCGGTTCGTCTCCAGCGCCGACGTCCTCTACGTGGAGGCCCAGGGCGACTACGCCCGGCTGCACACCGCTAACGGCAGCCACCTCGTCCGCATCCCGCTCGCCACGCTGGAGGAACGCTGGGCCCCGGCCGGGTTCGTCCGGGTGCACCGCAGCCATCTGGTCGCCGTCAGGCACATCGAGGAGCTGCACATCGACTCCGGCCGGTGCAGCGTGCGGGTCGGCGACACCGAGCTCCCGGTGAGCCGGCGGCACACCCGCGAGCTGCGCGACCTGCTGGTCCGCCGCGCCAGGAAGGGCAGGACGGAATGACCCCCGATCCCCGGCCGGGGCGTCCGGCGGGGTCGCCGCGCACCGACCCCGCCCGCCGCACCGACCCCGCCCGCCGCACCGACGCCGCCCGCCGCATGGACGCCTTCCGCCGCGCCGAGACGCCGCGCCGGGTCAGCGTCACCAGCCCGCGCGCCGCCGCGGCCCGCCGCCCCCGCTACCCGGCCACCAGGGAGATCGACGAGCAGACCCGCCTCGGCGAGGTCTACATGCGCTCGCTCCTGCGCACCCAGTTCCGGCTCGCCCTGTTCGTCTGCACCGTGCTGGCCTGCGTGGTCGGCGGCCTGCCGCTGCTGTTCCTGCTCATCCCCGAACTGCGCGAGGTGGACGTGCTCGGCGTCTCCCTGCCGTGGGCGGTGCTGGCCGGGCTCATCTACCCCGCCTTCGTCATCGGCGCCTGGCTGTACGTCCGCCAGGCCGAGCGCAACGAACGCCACTTCGCCGAGCTGGTGGAACGCCGGTGACCGGCGCGAAGGGCCCCTCGTGAGCCTCACCGCGGTGGTCGTCGTGATGGCGGCGGCCGTGCTCATCGGCGCGTACGGCATCAGGTTCTCCCGCACGACCTCCGACTTCTACGTCGCCTCCCGGACCGTCAGCCCCCTGTGGAACGCCTCCGCCATCGGCGGCGAGTACCTGTCGGCGGCCTCCTTCCTCGGCGTCGCCGGGCTCGTCCTGTCCTACGGCGTGGACATGTTGTGGCTGCCCGTCGGCTGGACCGGCGGCTACCTGGTGCTGCTGGTGCTGGTGTCGGCGCCGCTGCGGCGCTCGGGGGCGTACACGCTGCCCGACTTCGCCGAGGCCAGGCTGGAGTCGATGACCGTGCGCAGGACCGCCAGCGTGCTCGTCGTCCTGATCGGATGGCTGTACCTGATGCCGCAGTTCCAGAGCGCCGGGCTGGTGTTGCGCACGATCACCGGCGCGCCGGTGTGGGCGGGCGGGCTGCTGGTCGCGGGTGTGGTGGCGGTGAACGTGCTGTCCGGCGGCATGCGGTCGATCACGTTCGTGCAGGCGTTCCAGTACTGGCTCAAGCTGACCGCGCTGGCCGTGCCGCTGGTGTTCCTGCTGCTGGCCTGGAAGGGCGACGGCGCCCCCGCCCTCAGCGTCCAGGACGCCACCACCTGGCAGATGCCGCTGGCCGGGGCCAAGGAGTACGGGCTCTACTCGACGTACTCGCTGATCCTGGCCACGTTCCTCGGCACGATGGGCCTGCCGCACGTGCTCGTCCGCTTCTACACCAACCCCGACGGCCGGGCCGCCCGCCGTACCACGCTGGTCGTGCTGACCCTGCTCGGCGCGTTCTACCTGCTGCCCGCCCTGTACGGCTGGCTCGGCCGCCTCTACGCCCCCGACCTCGTGCGCACCGACGCGGTCGTGCTCACCCTGCCCAGCCGCATGATCGGCGGCACGCTCGGCGACCTGCTCACCGCCCTCGTGACCGCCGGCGCGTTCGCGGCCTTCCTGTCCACCTCATCGGGGCTGACCGTCTCCGTCGCCGGGGTGATCGCGCAGGACCTGCTGAAGGGCGGGGTGCGCTCGTTCCGGATCGCCACGCTCATGGCCGTCGCCGTGCCGCTGGCGCTGGCGTTGTGGGCGCGGGCGCTGCCGGTCGCCGACGTGGTGGGGCTGGCGTTCGCGGTGGCCGCCTCGTCGTTCTGCCCGCTGCTGGTGCTGGGTATCTGGTGGCGGCGGCTCACCACCACCGGGGCGCTGGCGGGGCTGTTCGTGGGGGGCGGGCTCGCCTGCTCGGCCGTGCTCGCCACGATCACCGGGGGTCCGTACGACGGGCTCACAGGGGCGCTGCTGGCCCAGCCGGCGGCCTGGACGGTGCCGATCGCGTTCACGGTGATGGTGTCGGTGTCGTTCCTGACGCCGCACCGCGTGCCGCCCGGGGTGGCCCGCACGATGGTCCGCCTCCACACCCCGGAGAACCTCGACCTGGACCGCGGCGACTGGCACCCCCGCTCCCCCTGACCCGGTCCCGCCCTCCCGCCCTTCTCCGGCGACGAGACCTTCCCGGCTCACGACCAGCCCGCGGCGACGCCTCCCAAGCGCTCCGACGCCACCCCGTTCCCACTGGCGCCCTCGTTGTGCGCCACATCTCCGGCCCCCACCCCAGCGCCGCCCGGGGCCCCCGCGCTGCCCGCTGCCCTCGACGAGGCTGGGCTTCCCCGGTCGCTTCCCGTGGGACGCGGGATGCCGCCCTGGTCGTGGGGCTGTTCGCTCTGGGGTGGTGGGTCCAGGCCGGGGCGGTACGGGCCGGCGGCGCGCGGGGACGTGCTTCGGCCGCACCAGGGCTGACCCGCCCCTTGCCGCGGGACGTCCGGACGGGCCGACCCGTCTGGCTCGGTGTCGGCCGGGGCTCGGCCTGGGCGCGGCTGGGCCGTCCCCTGGGGTGAGACGTGCGGACGGGTCCACTCCTGCGGCGTGCTGCCGGGGTGGGTCGCGGGCCGGCCGGGCTGCTGCTGGGCTGACGCTTGCGGCGCGTGGGCGGGCTGGGCGGGCGCCTGCGACCGAGGACCGGGCTGGGACGGTATCCGGTGGGCGAGGCCGGGGTGGGACGGCTCCTGCGGCGGAGGGTCCAGCCCCGGGCGGTGACCGACGCCGGTGGGCGCGGTCCTGGAACGGCCGGGCCCCGGGTCCCGGCCGCCCGGCCGGGCCGCACGAGAAGGACTGCCCGCAGGCGACGGCATGACGTCCTGGGCCTGACGGGAGGGCGCACGCGGGGTGGCGCCTGCGGTGGGGGGCTCGTCCGGGAGGGTGCCCTCGTCGGGGGCGAAGTACGGTCTGGTCGGGGGCGTCGGGTGGGAGGCGTCGCTGTGCCGGGCGGCCTGTTCGGTCATGGGTCTGGCGGCCGTGCCGGCGTGGGTCTCGACGTCGAGCACCTCGTGTCCCGGGGCGGTGTGCGGGGCCGCCTCCTCGACGGGGGCCGCGTGGTGGATGGTCCGTCCGGTGGCGGCTCCCAGGTCGCCCGCGTGCTTCCGCTCCGGCAGCCAGGAGGGGGCGCCGCCCCTCGGCCACCCCCGCCGCACCCCGCCGCCCTCCTCCGACCGGCCTCCCGCCGAGGCGGGCGTCTCATAAGCGGTCTTCCCCGAGGACAGGGTGGAGGGGGCGGGCGTGGAGTGCGGGGTGGCGGGGAAGGCGTGGCGGGCCGTGCGGGGCGGGGGAGCGGCGGTGGTCGAGGGGAGGCGGTCCAGGAGGTGGGGGGCGGCGTTCAGGAGGTGGTCGACGAGGTGCGCCACGTCGTCCAGCCGCACCCGCAGCGTCGCCCGCGCCTGCGCGCCGTCGTGCCGGGCGCCCGGGGCCCGGCCCTCCGGCCCGGCTTCCTCCACCCGCATCTCGGAGATCTCCAGGCACACCTCAGGGCTCGGACGGGCGGGCGCCGACGCGCCGGAGCCGAGCGCCTGCTCCTCGGGCGTACAGTCATCGCGGTACGGGCTGCTCTCGGCCATGACCTGCGATTACCCCTCCCGTATCCCATCAGGCTCCGACATAAGGGGACTTGGGGGAGGTTTGACCGGAAGGTCAGGCAGGCCGCACCTCCCCGGACCCCCGGACGACCAGCTCCACGGGAACCGTGATCCGCCGCGGCTCGCGGACGGGATCCAGCAGCAGCTCCACCGCGCCGCGCGCCAGCAGGCCGATGTCGTACCGCACCACCGTCACCCCCGGGCTGAACAGGCCGGCCAGCGCGAAGTCGTCGAACCCCACGTACGCCGCCCGCTCGGGACGCTCCCGCAACGCCTCCAGCACGCCGATCGCCGCCCGGTTGTTCGTCGCGAAGAACGCCGTCGGCGGGTCGGGCAGGTCGAGCAGCCGCCCCACCTCGTACGACACCCGCCCCGGATCGAACACCCCCCGCACCACCAGCGCCTCGTCGGCCGCCGCCCCCGCCTCGCGCAGCGCCGCGCGGTAGCCGCGGGCCCGGTCGTGCACCGAGCTCAGCCCGTCGTCGTCGGAGATCAGCGCGATGCGGCGGTGCCCGTGGGCGAGCAGGTGCGCGGTCGCCGTCCGGCCGCCGCGCTCGTCGTCGAGCATGACCACGTCGGCCCGGTCGAGCCCGCGCGGCACACGGTCGACGAAGACCGTGCGCGGGCCGCCGTGCTCGGCCAGCCAGGAGTGGTCGGCCGGCGAGGGCACGACGATCAGCGCGTCCACGCCCCGCGCGTGCATCGACTCGATCAGCATGCGCTCCTTGTCCGGACGCTCCTCGTACGAACCGAACACCACCAGCGCCTCGTGCTCGGCCGCCGCCGCCTCCACCGCGGCGGCGAGGCGGGCGTAGAACTCGTTGGAGATGTTCTCCATCACCAGGCCGAGCGTGAGCATGGTGGCACCGCGGGCCAGCCGGGCGGCGGCCTCGTTGCGGCGGAAGCCGAGCGCGCTGATCGAGTCGTGCACCCGCTGCTGCAGCGAGGCCCGGACGTGCGGCTCCTGGTTGACCACGCGGGACACCGTCTTCAGGCTGACGCCCGCGTGCCGGGCGACGTCCGCCATGGTGGGCTTACGCGTTGTCATAGTCTGCCCCCATGGAGGATGAATGGATCTGCGGCCGGATGGGCGAGGACGAGCCGTGGACGCTGGGCGCGGTGAACCCGCCGGTGTTCGAGAACTCGTTGTTCACCTTCGGGACGGCGGCCGAGCTGGGAGCCGCGATCCGGGACGAGGACGAGCGGTACGTCTACGGCCGCGGCACCAACCCGACCGTCGACGTGGCGCAGCGCAAGCTGGCCGCGCTGGAGCGCGGTGAGCGGGCCAAGTGCTTCGGCTCGGGGATGGGCGCCATCTCGGCGACGATCTCCTCGCTCGTCTCCGCCGGCGACCACGTGCTGGTGCTCGGCGCGGTGTACGGGCCGACCACGCAGTTCCTGCGCTACCTGGAGAAGTACGGCGTCACGCATACGCACGTCGACGACCTCGCGGGATGTGACAGCGCTATCAGGGCGAGTACCCGCCTACTCTACTTCGAGTCGCCCTCCTACATGGCGTACGCGATCGTGGACATCGCCGAGGTGGCGGCCTGGGCGCGCGGGCGCGGGCTCGTCACGGTGATGGACAACACGTGGTCCACGCCGCTGTTCCAGAAGCCGCTGACGCTGGGCGTGGACCTGGTCGTGCACTCGCTCTCCAAGTACGTCGGCGGGCACAGCGACCTGGTCGGCGGCGTGGTGGTCGGGCCGGCCCGGCTGATCCGGCCGCTGGCGCTGACGGAGTACCAGCTCTACGGCGCGGCCATGTCGCCGCACGACGCGGCCAAGGTGATCAAGGGGCTGCGCACGCTGCCCGTGCGCATGGCCGCCCACCAGGAGCGGGGGCTCGCGGTGGCGGCGTTCCTGGAGGGGCATCCCGCCGTACGGGCGGTGAACCATCCGGGGTTGCCCTCGCATCCGGGCCATGCGACCGCGTTGCGGCAGATGTCCGGCTTCTCCAGCCTGTTCAGCATCGAACTCGCCACGGACGATCGCCAACAGGCCGCACTTTTCCTCGATAAATTGCGACATTTCAGGATCGGGGTGTCCTGGGGAGGCTTCGAGAGCCTGGTCAACGCCCCCGCCCTGACCATCGAGGAGAGCGTACGGGCCACCATGGGCATCCCCGTCGGCCTGGCCCGCCTGTCGATCGGCCTGGAGCCCGCCGCGACCCTCGTCGAGGACCTCGATCAGGCGCTGAGCGCCCTGCCCGGCCCGCCGCGTCCGATATCGGGGTGAACGGAATACCCGACCGCTCATCGCGCCGAACAGACCTTTCACCGCAGGCCATCCCCAACTAATCGCGGTACGCGAGCGGCTCGCCGAACAGCACCCCCACGGCTCTCCACGACGGGTAGGTTGCGCTCTTACGTTGAGCGTGATCCGCATCACAGTGGAGGTCTCGTGACGACCCAAGAACATGACGCGTCCGTCTATGAACAGGTTCAGGAGAGCAGTGAGTTCCAGGAGTTGAAGCGGCGTTTCCGCCGCTGGACCTTCCCCATGACGGTGGCCTTCCTGGTGTGGTACCTGCTGTACGTGGTGCTGTCCGGCTGGGCCCGCGGCTTCATGGGCATCAAGTTGTTCGGCGACATCAACGTCGGGCTGATCTTCGGGTTGCTGCAGTTCGTCTCGACGTTCCTCATCGCGTGGGCGTACGCGCGGCACGCCGAGAGGAAGCTCGACCCGATCGCCGACAAGCTCCGTCACGAGGTCGAGGAGAAGACGCAGTGAGTTCCACGACCCTGGGGATGATCCTCTTCCTCACCTTCGTCGCCGGCACCCTGGCCATCACGTTCTGGGCCAGCCGCCAGACCAAGACGGCCGCCGACTACTACGCGGGCGGCCGCTCCTTCAGCGGCGTCCAGAACGGCCTGGCGATCGGCGGCGACTACATGTCGGCCGCCTCCTTCCTCGGCATCGCCGGCATCATCGCCGTCTCCGGCTACGACGGGTTCCTGTACTCCATCGGGTTCCTGGTCGCCTGGCTGGTGGCGTTGCTGCTGGTGGCCGAGCTGATGCGGAACTCCGGCAAGTTCACCATGGCCGACGTGCTGGCGTTCCGGATGAGCCCGCGCCCGGTGCGCACGGCGGCGGGCGTGTCCACGATCGTGGTCAGCATCTTCTACCTGCTGGCCCAGATGGTCGGCGCGGGCGCGCTGGTCGGCCTGCTGCTCGGCATCACCAGCGAGGCCGGCAAGATCTGGACGATCATCGGCGTCGGCGCGCTGATGATCGTCTACGTGGTGTTCGGCGGCATGAAGGGCACCACCTGGGTCCAGATCGTCAAGGCCGTGCTGCTGATGACCGGCGCCGCGCTGGTGACGCTGCTGGTGCTGGGCAAGTACGGCTTCAACCTGTCGTCCCTGCTCGGCCAGGCCGCCGCCACCAGCGGCCCGAAGGCCAACCCCGGCAACTTCCTCATCCCCGGCCTGAAGTACGGCACCGACGCCCAGGGGCTCGCGGGCAAGATCGACCTGATCAGCCTCGGCCTCGCGCTGGTGCTCGGCACGGCGGGCCTGCCGCACATCCTCATCCGCTTCTACACCGTCCCCACCGCCAAGGACGCCCGCAAGTCGGTCCTGTGGGGCATCGGCATCATCGGCGTGTTCTACCTGCTGACCCTGGTGCTCGGCTTCGGCGCGGCGGCCATCGTCGGCAAGACCGACATCCTCAAGGCCGACAAGGCGGCCAACACCGCCGCCCCGCTGCTCGCCGAGCGGATCGGCGCCCAGATCTTCGGCGACGTCGGCGGCACGATCCTGCTCGCGCTCATCGGCGCCGTGGCCTTCGCCACGATCCTGGCCGTCGTCGCCGGCCTGACCCTGGCCTCCTCCTCCAGCTTCGCCCACGACCTGTACGCGCACGTCTTCAAGCGCGGCGGCGCCAGCGAGCGGCAGGAGGTCGTGGTGGCCCGCGTCTCGGCGCTGGTCATCGGCGCCATAGCGATCGGCCTCGGCATCCTCGCCCAGGGCCAGAACGTGGCGTTCCTGGTCGCCCTGGCCTTCGCCATCGCGGCCTCGGGCAACCTGCCGGCGATCCTCTACAGCCTGTTCTGGAAGAGGTTCAACACGGCGGGCGCGGTCGCGGCCATCTACGGCGGCCTCGGCTCGGCCCTGATCCTGGTGATCTTCTCGCCGGTGGTCTCGGCCCCGCCGCCGCCCGCGGGCACCGCGGTGACCGCGCTGATCCACGGCGTGGACTTCCACTGGTTCCCGCTGAGCAACCCGGGCATCGTCTCCATCCCGCTCGGCTTCCTGTTCGGCTGGCTGGGCACGATCCTCAGCAAGGAGTACAACGCCGCCAAGTACGCCGAGATCGAGGTGCGCTCGCTGACCGGCGTCGGCGCCGAGAAGGCCACCGAGCACTGACCCGCGCTCTCCCCGACGGGGCCCGGCCGGTCACCGGCCGGGCCCCGTCCGCGTGCGGGACCAGCCGCACCCCGCCGGGGGACGCCCTGCACGAGCCCGGCGGGCCCGCCCGCCCACGAGGGACGGACGGGCCCGCCGGCGCCCGCTCAGCTTCCGTTCAGCTTCCGACCGGCTCCGCGCGCAGCCGGGCCGAGTGCTTGACCAGGGTGATCAGCACCTCGCGGCTGGAGTCCCGCTTCCGCGCGTCGCACATCACGATCGGGATCGACGGGTTGAGCTGCAGCGCCAGCCGCACCTCGTCCAGCTCGAACGTCGGCGACCCCTCGAAGCAGTTCACCGCCACCACGAACGGCGTCCCGCGCCGCTCGAAGTAGTCGACCGAGGGGAAGCAGTCGGCCAGGCGGCGGGTGTCGGCCAGGATGACGGCCCCCAGGGAGCCCTCGGCCAGCTCGTCCCACACGAACCAGAAGCGTTCCTGCCCGGGGGTGCCGAACAGGTACAGGACGTAGTCGGTGCCCAGGGTGATGCGCCCGAAATCCATGGCCACCGTGGTGGTGCGCTTGGCCTCCACGGACGTCAGGTCGTCGACGCCCACGCTGCGGTCGGTCAGCACCTCCTCGGTGCGCAACGGCCGGGTCTCGGACACGGCTCCGACCATCGTCGTCTTGCCCGCACCGAACCCTCCGGCGATCAGGATCTTGATCGCCGTCGGGAGGCGCGGGCGCTCAGAGCGAGCGAAGGCCATCGAGCACCGCCCTGTACATCTTCATGTCATGCATGTCCACCTCGGATTGCGGTTCCTGGGCAGAGACGAGTTCGCGGTCGAACAGGTCGCCGAGCAGCACGCGGATCGTGCCGGCCGGCAGGTTGAGGTGCGCGGCTATCTCGGCGACGGACTTGGGTTCACGGCAGAGCTGGAGAATGCGCAGGTGTTCGGGGTCCAGCCCGGCGTCGGGCCCCGGCGGCGGACCCACCGCCAGCGCCATGGAGATGAGGTCGAACTTGCCGTGCGCGGGCTGGGTCCGCCCGCGCGTGACGACGTAGGGCCGGATGATCTCCGGATCGATCCAGTGTTCGTCCGTGGACTCCTCCGTGGTGCTCACCGGTCGCTCCTGGCGGCGGCCTCGGCGTTGCGCGCGCCGGAGGTCAGGTACTGGCCGACCCGCGCCACCAGCATCGCCATCTCGTACGCCACCAGCCCGATGTCGGCGTTCTGGGCGCACAGCACGGCCAGGCAGGCGCGTTCGCCCGCGGTGGTCACGATCAGGAACTGCGACTTCCACTCCACGACCGTCTGCCGCACCGCGCCGGCGGCGATGTGGTCCGCGACGCCCTTGGCCAGGCTCTGCAGGCCGGAGGCGACGGCCGACAGGTGCTCCCCGTCGGTGCGCTGCAGACCGGCGGACGAGGCCATGAGCAGGCCGTCGGAGGACAGCACGATGGCGTGCTCGGCCTCCTTGATCCGGCCGACCAGGTCGTCGAGCAGCCAGTTGAGGTCGGTGCCCGCGGTGGGCGTCATGTAGGGCCTCCCGTCGGGAGCCGGGCCGCGGCGGTCATGCCTCGCCTCCCGGCTGCTCTTCCATCAGCCTGGCCGCCTCGGTGCGGCCAAGACGGGTGCCTGACTGCAGGGATCCCATCATGGCGCGGATCTCCTCGGGCGAGCGCTCGTCATCGTCCTCCTCGAAGTCGGGCTGCGTCGGCGTGTCGTCCCGCAGCGCTGGCGCCAGGTTGGCCTGAGGGACTCGGAACGGCAGGCCGGACGGCGTGAACTCGGCCACAGGCTGCTGCTCCGGTTCCGCGGGCGGTTCTGGTTCAGGTGAAGGCGAGGGTGCTGGTGCTGGGGAGGGGGTGGCCACCGCGTGGAGCTGGGAGGGGGCGGGCATGGGGGCGGGACGCGGCGGGGTCAGGGTGCGGACGTTCTCGGCGGGCCGCGCGACCGTCGCCAGCGTGGTCCCGGTGCTCGTCCGGCGCGGCAGGCTCGGGCGGGTGTCGCCCTCCGGGTGCCGCGGCGCCGGGTCGAGCTCGACGAGCTCCTGCGGCAGCAGCACCACGACCGTGGTGCCCCCGTACGGGGAGGGCTTGAGCACGACCTGGATGTCGTGCCGCCGGGCGAGCTGGCTGACCACGTAGAGCCCCAGCCGGGCGGTGCCGGAGATGCGGAACTCGGGCGGGTCGGCGATGCGCTCGTTGGCCGCGTCGAGGTCCTCGGGCTTCATGCCGAGCCCGCGGTCCTCGATCTCGATGACGTACCCGTTGGCCACGAGCTGCCCGCTGACCTGCACGTTCGTGTACGGCGGCGAGAACGACACGGCGTTCTCGATCAGCTCGGCCAGCAGGTGGATGACGTCACCGACAGCCCGGCCGACGAGCACGACCTCGCCCATCGGCATGAGCGTCACCCGGGTGTAGTCCTCGACCTCGGCCAGCGCGCCGCGCACCACGTCCACCATGGGGACGGCCCGCCGCCACGTACGGGCGGGCGACGAACCGGACAGGACGATCAGGTTCTCGGCGTTGCGCCGCATCCGGATGGCCAGGTGGTCCAGGCGGAAGAGCTCCTTCAGCTCCTCGGGGTCGGTCTCCCTGCGCTCCATCACGTCGAGGACGGTGAGCTGCCGGTGTACCAGGCCCTGGGTGCGGCGGGCGAGGCTGAGCAGGATGTCACGGATGCTGCGGCGCAGCTCGGCCTGCTCGGCCGCGACGCTGATCGCCGTGCGCTGCACGGTGTTGAACGCCTGGCCCACCTGCCCGATCTCGTCGTCGCCGAACTCCAGCGCGGGCGCCTCCTTGGCGACGTCCACCACCTCGCCGTGGCCGATGCGCTCGACGATGCCGGGCAGGCGGTCGTCGGACAGCTCGTGCGCGGCGTCGCGCAGCTTCTGCAGCTGGGCGAGCAGCTGCCTGGTCGTGGTGATGGACAACACGATCGAGGCGATGACGGCGATCAGGCCGAGGCCACCGGCCAGGAGCAGCCGCACGATGACGCCGATCGCGACGGGGACGATCCGGTCGAACAGGCGGTCACCGCCCGCGACCACCTGCGCGTGCATGCCGGAGAGCGTCGCGTCGGCCGCCACGCGCCAGCTCTCGCCGCTCACCGGAAGCGGACCCGCTCCCGGTTCGTGCCGGATGAGCTGCGCCTCCATGGTCTGCAGCCGGACGACGGGCTCGCTCTTCAGCCAGGCGTCGAAGGTGGCCCGGTCCTCGTAGGGCAGCCGGTTCAGCGCGTCGGTCAGCGTGTAGTGGAAGACGGCCGACATCCTGAGGAACTCGGCGTGGTCGTCGGCGGTGAACCCGCCCTTGGCGAACACCCCGGACAGCAGCGAGTCCTCGCGGGCCAGGAACTCCCGGGAGCGGTGCATGTCCGACAGCGCGCGGCCGTCCGCGGCGATGTCCTTGTCGTCGAAGGCGGCCACGGAGTCGTACATGCGGTACATCGCGTCGATCGTGGTGTTGTACTGCTGCGCCGCCCGGGACGGTTCCGTCTTGCCGGCGTCGATCGCCTTGCGCGCGGCCACGAGCTTGTCCAGCTCGGCGTTGACCGCGGCGATGCGCTGGACGAGCGAGTCTTCGGCGGCGAGGTCGACGACGTTGCCCTGGGCCATGGAGGTGAACTCGGCGCGCAGGGAGTCGGTCCTGGCTCGCTGGTCGCGCATGCCCTTGTCCACGACGCGGGATCCGGTGCCGAGGTGGGCGACGGTCAGTCGGCGCTCGCGCTGGAGCTCCACCAGCAGCGGCTCGCTCGGCTCGACGATCCTGCCGTCGACCGTCGCGGCCCCGAGCAGGTTGACGCCTTCCCGCAGCGTGACCCAGGCCGCGAACACCCACAACAGCGTGAGCGACACGATAAGCGCCGTGACTTTGGCCCGGACACTGGCATTACGGAAGCGCATGAAGCCCTCCGGAAGAAAAGACCGCGGGGTCAGCAGGCCATGTCAAGGCGTAGAAAGGGGCACTCCAGGAATCCGGCACTCGGATCACCCTAGCAACGCAGGAATACTGCCTCAACACGCTAGGGCACCATAAAGGGCATTATGTCCTATTTTCGCACCTGGAATTTCCTTCGGTGCTACATATCGTGACATGCTGAGCGGCGATGACCGCTGCCCGCACGATGGCTGTCGGCGAGTAAAGCTCCTTGTCATGCCACAACGGAGGATAGTCGGATAAATTGGCTGCCCGATTCAGGTACTCATAACCGCGCCGCGCCGCCCCTGCGCACCGTTCATCCGGCTCGGGGCCGGCCAGCAGGAGGGCCTGCATCCCGTACGCCGTCTCCTCCGGCCTGCCCGCCCACCGGCCCCAGGATCCGTCGGCTCGCTGCGTGGACAGGATCCACTCCCGCCCCTTGCGCACGGCCCCGGCGTATCGGGCGCCGCCGAACTCGCCGAGCGCCAGCATGCAGCTCAACGTGGCGTAGTACGGGGAGGCGTGCCACCTGTCGATCCAGCTCCCATCGGGCCGCTGCCGCTCGGTCAGCCACCTCGCCACCCGCTCGATCCGTGGCCGGTACGCCTCCCCGGCCGCCGGCCTGACCCGCGCGTACTGGCCGAGCGCGTCCAGCACGTGGGCGTTGACGCTGACGGACGTGCCGTCCTCCCCCTGCCAGGTGCAGAAGTGCGCGCCGGTGTCGAACGTCGCCAGCGACGAGGGCTCGTACGGGACCCCGAGCAGGGCCAGGGCGTAGAGCGCGACGCTGGTGGTGTCGGCGTCGGCGGGCAGACCGGCCCCGGCTGGGGTGCCCGCGGGCCCGATCGCGGCCCACAGGTCGGCCGTCATCTCCGGCGGCACGTCCACGGGGACGCCAGCCCTGAGCAGCCAGCTCAGCACCCAGGCCCGCTCGAAGACGGTGATCGGCAGCCCCACCGGCACCGGGCCGCCGTACCGTCCGGCGACGGCCCGCAGGTGGTAGAGGGCCGGGCCGGCGGCCTCGGGATCGGGCCGGGCCGACAGCCAGGCGGCGGTGGCCGCGGGCGAGGCGCCGACGGTGCCGATCGGCGCCGGTCGTATCGCCCCCGTCGCCCCGACGACCTCCAGCACGTGCTGGACCTTCTGCGGCGGCTCGGCGCCGGACGCCAGCAGCCGCCTGACCCGGGTGAGCCGGGTGGTGTCCATGGTGGGGGGCAGCGGCAGCGGGGAGCCCTCCGGACGGTGGCGGTTCACCAGCTCGACGAGGGCGGGGACGATCAGGTCGATGGCCGGCGTGTCCGGCGGCTCCGACGCCGCGGCCAGCATGGGACGCAACGCCTCCAGCCCGGCCTTGGCGGCCGGGAGCAGGAGGCCGTCGTCGCCGTCGCCGCGCGCGATCGCCGTGAGCAGGGCCTCCGTGGCGCTCAGCGTGGGCACCAGCCCGTAGCCGTCGGGCGCGCCCCAGGCGCCGTCGCCGTGCTGCTCCGCCAGCAGGTATGCCACCCGCTCCCGGTGCCCGGCCAGGCCGGGGGCGAGCGTGACCAGGCGGCCGGTCTCGTAGACCGACGGCGACACCTGGCCCCACGGCGTGGCCATCAGCTCGTTGACCAGGAGACAGGCCTGTTCGGAGAGGTTCACGTCGCCGCCCAGAAGTCGGACAGGCCGTAGAAGCCTGTGCTGTAGTCGATCTGCCATGCCAGGTAGTCGGCCGGGCGCGGATGGTCGCCGCGCAGCGGTTCGATCAGCGCGTGCGCCTCGCGGGCCAGCACGGCCATCCGCTCGGTCACCTCGTCGTGGGTCAGGCCTAGGGTGAACGCGTTGCAGTCGCCGTACGCCCGTTCCCGGTGGTGCGTGGCCAGGTCGTTGAGCAGACGCAGGTAGCGCTGCACCGCCTCGCCCGCCGGGCGCAGGACCTCCAGGTCACCCGGCGCGCCCACCTGGCCGGTGGCGATCCAGTGCGAGACGGCCACGAAGGAGGCGCCGCAGCTGTCGGCGTTGGCCAGGTACTCCTCGACGGCGGGCGGCTCGTCCGCGCGGCTCCACTCCCATTCGCGGGCCATGGCCGCGAGCATGCGCGCGAGCTGGTCACGCCAGGCCGACGCGAGCTCCGGCGTGGTGTCCAGCTCCGCCCGCAGGTCGGCGGCGAACGCGCCGGCCGGCCCGGCGGGGGACTCCGACAGGCAGTCGCCGATCAGCGCCGCGACCTCCTCGCGCGTGCCGGCCTCGTGGTCGATCAGCCGGTCCACCGCGAACACCAGCAGCGAGGCCCGGTTGACGGCCTGCAGCTCGGCGGCGGTCGCCAAGGGCGAGCCGAAGGCGCCGGCGAGGCCCAGGGACAGGTGCAGCCCGGCGTCGAAGGCGCCGGCGGGGAACAGGTCACCGAAGCGCGCGGCGTGCCCGGCCAGTTCCCGCCCGCCGGCCACGGCCAGGGCGCAGGCGCGGCCGATGTCGAAGGGGTTCACCGTCGCTTCTCCAGTGTCATGGTCAATCCGTGCGGCGGGCGCAGCGTGGAGGCCAGGCGCGGCACGATCGGCCGGTCGAGGTGCACGTGGGGGCGGTACCTGCGCAGGATGCCGGCGATGAGCAGCGGCGCCTTCAACGCGAACAGGTGCTGTCCCAGGCACACGTGCGGCCCGGCGGCGAAGGGCCAGTAGGCGTAGCGGTGCCGCCGGGCGTCCCCGCCGGGGGCGAAGCGTCCGGGGTCGAACGTGGCGGGGCGGTCCCAGAACTCCGGCAGCCGGTGCGTCAGGTAGGGGCTGAGGATCATCGTGGAGCCGGCCTCGACGCCGACCCCGCCGACCACGTCGGCCTCGACGGTCCTGCGGGGCAGGAGCCAGCCGGGGGGGTAGAGCCGCAGCAGCTCGCTGACGAACATCTTCAGGTACCGCAGGTGCGGCAGGTGGGCGATGCCGACTGGCTCGTCGCCCACCACGCGGTCCACCTCTTCGTACACCTTCGCGGCGATCTCCGGATGCGCCTGGAGCGTCGGCCAGACCCAGGACATCGCGGTGGTGGTGGTCTCGGTGGAGGCGCCGTGCATGGCGACGAGGTCGTCCCTGATGCGCCGGTCGCCGCCGTCGTCCGCCCTCGTTCTGACCAGGCGCGAGATCACGTCGTCGCCTTCCTCGTGGCGGGCCCGCGCGATGCAGCCGTAGACGACCTCGTCGATGGTCTTGATCGCTCGCCTGAACGCCCGGTCGCCCGGCAGCGGCACCCGGTGCGGCACGAACGGCAGCACCAGGCGCAGCGCCTTGGCGGTGACGGCGACGTCATAGGCCGGCGCCAGCCGGTCGATGTCCGCCATGGAGATCTTCGCCCCGAAGAACAGCCGCACGATCACCGGGTGAACCAGGGCGCCCATGCCTTCGGTCACGTCGAACGGCCGTCCGGGGACGACGGTCGTCTCGATCAGCTCGTCCATGATCCGGGCCATGTTCTCCGCCATGGCGTTGACGCGCCGGGCGGTGAACAGCGGCTGGAGGATCCGGCGGCTGTCGGCCCAGTTCTCGCCGTCGGACAGGATGCTCTCGCCGAGCAGGGGCGCGAGCGGGTCCCAGAACATGCCCGCGCGCACGTAGTTGGCCTGGCGGACCGTGAGCACGTGCTCGACGTGGTCGGGGTGGGTGACGAGGTAGGGACGGAAGGGGCCCATGTTGAGCCGTACGACCCGGCCGCCGGCCTCGGCGCCGGCCTCTTCCAGCGCGTGTACCGGGATGCGGTGGTGTCTGCTGAGCCTGCCGAGGAAAGGGACAGTTCTGGTGGCAGTGGCATTGTCCGCCACGGGCGTGTCTCCTCTGCGCCCGTCTTACATAACGGACATTTAATGACGAAAGTTAAACTCAGGCTGGAGTATCACATGACCGTGCATAGACATTCAAGATCGAAGTTTGACGGGAACATCTTGTGAACCTCAGCCGCACCGGACCGTCCCTGCCGGACACCGACGTGATCGCGCGCTGCCGCCGCCTGGTGGAGCCCGCCATGCGCGCCGCCGTCTCCCGCCTCCACCCGCGGGGAGCCGACATGGTCTCCTACACCCTGGGCTGGTCGGACGCCGAGGGGCGCCCGTACGAGGGTGCGGGCGGCAAGAGCGTGCGACCGGCCATCGCCCTTCTCAGCGCCGAGGCCGCCGGCGGCACCGCCGAGTCCGCGCTGCCGGGGGCCGTCGCGGTCGAGCTCGTGCACGCCTTCTCCCTCGTGCACGACGACATCATCGACCAGGACGAAAGACGCAGGCACCGGGACGCCCTGTGGAAGGCGTACGGGGTGGGGCCGGCCCTCCTGGCCGGGGATGCGCTGCTGGCCCTGGCCGTGGCCCGGCTCGCCGACCGCCCGGAGGCGATGGGCTACCTGTCGCGAGCCCTCGTCGAGCTGGTCCAGGGCCAGACGGCCGACATGGCGTTCGAGAGCCGTCCCTGGAGCGGGCCCGGGGAGGTGAGCATGGCCGAGTACACCGAGATGGCGGCGGGCAAGACCGGCGCGCTGCTGGCGGCGGCCGCCGCGGCGGGGGTCGCGCTTGGGGGCCGGCCCGAGCTGTCCGAGCGCATGTGGGCCATGGGGGTGGAGCTCGGCGTGGCCTTCCAGATCGCCGACGACGTGCTGGGGATCTGGGGGGATCCGCAGGTCACCGGCAAGCCGGTGCACAGTGACCTGCGATCGCGCAAGAAAACCGTCCCGATCCTGGCCGCGCTGGGCTCGGGGAAGCCCGCCGCCGGCCGCCTGGCCGACGCGCTCGCCGCCGGCGAGACCGACGACGCGGCCCTGACCCTGACCGCCTGCCTGATCGAGGAGGCGGGCGGCCGGGACGCCGCCGACAGGCTGGCCGCCCGGCACCTGACCGCGGCGCTGGACGTGCTGGACGAATGCCTGCCGGCCGCCGCCCAGCTCAAGGAGCTCTGCCTCTCCCTGGCCGGCCGCGCGCACTGACCTGCCGGCCCGGGGCCGCCTGCCACCCTGGTTCGTGGTGTCAGGGGCGGGAGGCCTCGTCGAGGAGGGCCAGCTCCTCCTCGCTCAGCTCCAGCTCCGCCGCCGCCAGCAGCGGCTTGAGCTGGCGGGGGTCGCGCGCGCTGGCGATCGGCGCGGTGACCGTGGGCTGGGCGGCCAGCCAGGCCAGCGCCACGGAGGCGGGCTCGGCGCCGCGCTCGGCCGCCACCTTCAGCAGCCCTTCGAGCGTCCTGCGCCCGTGCTCGGTGTCCAGGTACTCGGCCGCCTTCCCGGCCCGCGGGCTGTCGACCGTGACGCCCGGCTGGTACTTGCCGGTCAGGAACCCGCGGGCCAGCCCGAAGTACGGCGTGCTCGACAGGCCGGCCGCGGCCACCACGTCCCGCAGCTCGCCCTCGTACCCCCGGTCGACCAGGTTGTACGGCTGCTGCAGCGCCCCGTACGCGGCCAGCCCCTCGTCCCGGGAGATCCGCAGGGCCTCGGCCAGCCGGGCCGGCCCGTAGTTGGACGCGCCGATCTGGCGCACCTTGCCCTCCTTGACCAGGGCGTCGAAGGCGGCCAGCGACTCCACCAGGGGCGTGTCGCGGTCGTCCACGTGCGCCCAGTACAGGTCGATGTAGTCGGTGCGCAGGCGGCGCAGCGAGTCCTCGACGGCCGTCCGGATGGTGGCCGGGGCCAGCCCTTCGAGCCCCTCCAGCATGCCGACCTTGGTGGCCACGACCACCGAGTCCCGGTTGCCGCGGTCGGCCATCCACTCGCCGATGATCAGCTCGGACGTGGACTCGCCGGTCACCCAGTGGGGGTAGACGTCGGCCGTGTCGATGAAGTTGCCGCCGCCCTCGACGTAGGCGTCGAGGATCGCGAACGAGGTCTCCTTGTCCGCGGTCCAGCCGAAGACGTTGGTGCCGAGCGATATCGGGAAAACGGACAGGTCCGTCGTGCCTATTGATCTCATGCGGCCATTATCCGCGCCCCCCGCCAGCAGGCACGGACGGCGCCCCGGTCATGTCCGTGCCTGCTGGGAGACGCGCGGTCAGTGCTCCACGGAGGCCAGGTCGAGGGCGCGCGGGGTGAGCAGCCAGACCACCAGCGCGCCGGCCAGCATCAGCGCCGCCCCCGCCCCCGAGGTCAGCGCCAGCGAGTCGGTGAAGGCCGCCCTGGCCGTCTCCACC
This sequence comes from Nonomuraea sp. NPDC001636, assembly GCF_040298265.1. NCBI lineage: Bacteria > Bacillati > Actinomycetota > Actinomycetes > Streptosporangiales > Streptosporangiaceae > Nonomuraea > Nonomuraea sp. NPDC001636. The sequence goes on along the minus strand of NZ_JBEOZT010000013.1, from coordinate 85,676 downwards.
AGCCGCGCCCCCTGCGCCCCGAGCTCGGCGGCCACGTCGAGCGCCCCGCCCAGCGACTCGCGCGCCGCGCCCGCGCCGGGGCCCGCGTAGTCCAGCGCGTTCCGGTAGACCGCGGCGGCCACGCTGCCCAGCACGGCCACGCCGAGCGCCGCGCCCACCTCGTAGCTGGTCTCCTCGATGGCCGCCGCGCTGCCCGACTTCTCCGGCGGCGAACCGGCCATGATCACCGCGGAGGCGATGGCCAGCGCGCCGTTGCCCGCGCCGATCAGCGCCAGCGCGACGGCGACCGGCCAGTAGCCCAGCGGCTCCGGCGCCAGGCACACCAGCAGGAACCCCAGCCCCGTCACCGCGAGCCCGCCCGTCAGCACCGCCCGGGCGCCGACGCGTTCGGCCAGCACCGGCGCGAGCGGCGAGGCGATCAGCGCGGCCAGCGCGGCCGGCAGCAGCCGCACGCCGGTCTCCAGCGGCGCGTACCCCTGGACGAGCTGCATCCACTGCGCGAGCAGCAGCAGCACGGCGGCCATCGCGATCGACGTGGTCAGCGCCGTCACCACGCCCGCCGAGAACGGCGCGCTGCGGAACAGCCTGATCTCCAGCAGCGGATCGGGCCGGCGCGCGCACCGCACCACGAACCAGCCCAGCGCGACCGCCGCGACGACGGTGGCGGCCAGGGCGGCCGGCGAGGTCAGGCCGTCCTTGCCGAACGTCTTGACCGCGTACAGCAGCGCGGCCATGCCCGCCATCGACAGCACGGTCGCCGGCGCGTCCCACCGGCCCGGCCTGGGGTTGCGCGTCTCGGGCAGCAGGAGCAGCCCGGCGATGACGGCCGCCGCCATGACGGGCACGTTCACCAGGAACGCCGACTGCCAGGAGAAGTGCTCCAGCAGGAACCCGCCCAGGATCGGGCCGAGCGCCGCGCCCATCGCCGCCATCGCCGACCAGACGCCGAGCGCCCTGGCCCGCTCGCCCGGATCGGTGAACAGGTTCCGGATCATCGACAGCGTGGACGGCATGATCATCGCACCGCCCACGCCGAGCAGCGCCCGTACGGCGATCACCTCGGCGGCCGAGTCGGCCAGCAGCACCGCCGTCGAGGCCGCCCCGAACACGGTGAACCCGGCCAGCAGCATGCGCTTGCGCCCCCACCGGTCGCCGAGCGCGCTCGCCGTGACCAGCAGCCCGGACAGCACCAGCGAGTACGCGTCGACCATCCACAGCAGCTCGACCGAGGTCGGCCGCAGGTCCTCGGTGATCGCGGGCAGGGCGACGTTCAGCACGGTCATGTCCATGACCACGAGCAGCACGCTGGCCGACAGCACGGCCAGGCCCGCCCACCGCCGGCGCGCCGACAGGCCGGTGACCGTCATCACGACCACCCCCCGGCGCCCGCGCCGGCCAGGAACGTCTCCCGCAGCAGCCTGGCGACGTCCCGGCGGGCGACGTCGCCGCGGCGCAGGCTCTCCCGGACGGCCACGAGCAGGCCGTAGACCGTGTTGCTGATCCAGCGGGGCGGCAGGTCGGCGCGCAGCAGGCCGGCCCGCTGGGCGGCGGCGAAGAGCGCGATCTCGTGCTCCTCCAGCTCCTCGGCACGGCGCAGCAGCTCCGGGTGCACGGCCATCGCGTAGTCGGTGAGGCCGAACCCGTACTCGTCGGCCACCTCGATCCACCCCTCCAGCAGGAGCTCCAGGGTCCGGCGGAGCACGCCCGGGTCGTCGGAGGCGGCGGCGGCCGGCACGTCCGCGCGCACCTGGAGGTCGTGCCACCGGTCGTGCGCGCGGTGGCCGAGCGCCGTCATCAGCTCCTCCCGGCTGCTGAACTGCCGGTGGAGCGTGGCCCTGCTGATCCCCACCGCCTCGGCGAGCTGGGCCATCGAGGCGGTCGGGTGCTCGTTGAGGTGCTGGATGGCCGCGGTCATGATCTGCTCCCGGCTCACCACCATGAGACAACTCCGTCAAATATGAGACATTTACGTCTCAATCCTACATGGCGGTGGAAGGGCAGCAGGCTCTCGCCCCGGCGGGATGGCGATGAAGCCGCAGGTGGCGCTAGGGTGCGAGCTGTGTCGATCGGTGACGCGCGCACGCGCATCCTGGACGCGGCCGAGGAACTGTTCGCGGGCAGCGGCTACGAAGCCACTCCGACCGCGGTGATCGCCAGGCTCGCGAGAGTCCCCAAAGGGCTGATCTTCCACTACTTCCCGCGGAAGATCGACGTGCTCGTCGCCCTCGTCGACGAGCGCACGCTGGTCGAGGAGAGCCGGGAGGTCGACGCCGTGCCCGGCGACCCGGCCGGCACGCTGGCCCGGCTGGCGCGCGGGCTGCCGCTGCGGGCCTCACCCGCGATGCGGCGCATCCTGTTCCGCGAGGCCGACACGCACGGCTCGGTCAAGGAACGGCTCGGCCGGCTCAACGGCGAGCTGATCAGCAGGGCCAGGTTCGCCCTGGAGCTGGCGCTGCCCGGCACCCGCGGCGACGCGGCCCGCCTGGAGGTGGCCGCGGCGACGTTCGCCGCCGTGCTGCTCTACCAGGAGAACCTCTGCCAGCTAACCGGTCACCAGATCGACCCCGACGCCGTCGCCGAACTCATCGCCCACGCCCTCGGCTAGCAGCTCGTCGAGGGCGTCGCGCAGGTGGCCGAGCAGGCCCCACACGTCGTCCACGCGCTCGGGGCAGGCCACGATGCCGAAGTCGAGCATGCCGTCGTAGGAGAAGCAGGTGATGTTCACGCCGCCGGACAGGTCGGTCAGCACCGACAGCGGGTAGTAGGCCAGCACCCGGCCGCCGCACATGTAGAGCGGGAACTGCGGGCCGGGCACGTTGCTGATGATCAGGTTGATCGGCGGGAACGCCGTCCCGGCCAGCCGGAAGATCGCCGGGGTGGCCAGGCTGGTGACCGGCGCGGGCAGCAGCGAGCACAGCTCGCCGAGCCAGCTCGCCGGCGCGACGGCGAAGCGCCGCTTGGCCCTGCTCATGGTCTCGCCGACCGCCCGCAGCCGTTCCCCGGCGTCGGGGACGTTCGTCGGCATCGGCGCCACCATGGCCGAGATCTGGTTCCCGACCACGTCCGTGGCCCCGCCCGTGCGCACCGACACCGGCACGGCCACCACCAGCGGCTCGGCGGGCAGCGCGTCCCGTTCGTCCAGCCACGACCGCAGCGCCGAGGCGCACAGCGCCATCACCACGTCGTTGACGCTGATGCCGTTGGCCTTGGCGACCTTCTTGACCTCCTTCAGCGGCACCGACCCGAACGACAGCTCCCGCCGCGCACTGATCGGCCCGTTGAACGGCGTGCGCGGCGCGGTCAGCCCCGGCAGCTCGGGGCGCTGCTTCTGGTCGCCGGTCATCAGCCGGGCGGCCCTGGCGATCGCCTGCGCGCCGGGCAGCGCGCCGGCCAGCGGGATCGCGTCGAGGTCGCCCGCGGCCCTGACCACCGAGCGGGCGGCGCGCACCGGATGGGTGAGCGAGCGCACGGCGGCCCCGGCCAGCATCTCCACCAGGCCCGGCGGATCCTGCCGGGGCGGCGCCGGGCGCGGCCCGGGCTCGCGCACGCCCTCCGGCGTCAGGTCGAGCAGGGTCGCCAGGGTCTCCGCGCCCGACACGCCGTCGATGGCCGCGTGGTGCACCTTCGTGTAGACCGCGACCCGGCCGCCCGCCAGCCCCTTGATCAGGTGCATCTCCCACAGCGGACGCGACCGGTCGAGCCGGCGCTCGTGGATCGCGGCCACCGCCCCGGCCAGCGCGGCGTCGTCGCCGGGCGCCGGCAGCGTCGTCTCGAACAGGTGGTTGGCCAGGTCGAAGTCCGGGTCGGCGCACCAGTAGGGACGGTCGAGCCCGAACGGCACCTCGACCAGGCGCAGGCTGAGCGCGGGGGAGAGATGGACGCGGTCCAGCAGCAGCTCGGCCAGCGCGTCCCGGTCCACCGCGCCGCCGGCCGGGTCGAGGACCGCCAGCCCGGCGACGTGCGCCGCAGTGGTCTCGGACTCGACATGGAGGAACTGGGCGTCCAACGGGGTCAGCTGGCGCATCTGCTCTCCCTTCCTCGTCGCGTTCTTCACGGGGTTCTTCGGCGTCTGCTTCGACGGACGCTTCGTCTTGTGCGAAAGCCTCGCACGGTGTCATTTCCGTAACGTTTCCGCGAGAGTCTTTCAGATGAAATGCACACCTCTGAACCACTTTCTGATGAACGGCCAGCTCAGCCGTGTTCGTGACACTTATCTATCCGTTGACCACCTGCACCGGATGCCGCACGACCGCGTCGAAGGAGTAGCCGAAGGGGTGCCTGGGCGTGCGCAGCGGCTGGGTGGCGCCGGTCTCGTCGGTGGCCCTGGCCATCAGCACGGCGGGCCCGGTGTGCTTCGGCGCCCACTGGACGTGCCACGGCAACCACGCCCCGACCAGGTGCGGGCCATGATGCTCGGCCGGGTGCCAGGACTGCCCGCCGTCGAAGCTGACCTCGACCGCGACGATCCGCCCGTGCCCCGACCACGACCGGCCGCGCAGCACGTGCGGCCCCGGACGGCCGCGCCAGGCGTGCGGGCCGCGGATCGGCAGCCGGGCGTCCCAGGGCAGCTCGAAGGCGCTCTTGACGGGCTGCGCCGCGACGTCCCGGTAGAAGACGGTGTTCCACGGCGTGAACATCTTGCTGGTCGAGACCTCGATGTCCCCCAGCCACTTGATGGAGGCGATCCCCACCCATCCCGGCACCACCAGCCGCACCGGGAACCCGTGGTCGGGCGGCAGCGGCCGGCCGTTCATCTCGTACGCCACGAGCACGTCGCGCACCGCCTTGGCGACCGGCAGCGGGCGGCGGACGTGGCCGTAATCCTCGAAGGGCGCGTCGAGGCCGGTGGGCAGCACGTCCACGGCCTCGGGGCGCAGGCCGGCCTCGGCGAGCAGGTGGCGCAGCGGCACGCCGCGCCACCTCGCCACGCCGACGGCCCCGAGGCCCCACTGCGTGCCGGGCGCGGGGTCGCCCTGCTGGGTGCCGTAGAACGCGCGGCCGTTGCCGGCGCACTCGATGGCCACGTCGTGGGTGCGCGAGGGCATCGACAGCAGCTCGTCGTAGGTGAAGGCGCGCGGCCCGCGCAGCCCGGCGCCGTGCAGGTGGAGCTGCCAGCCGGCGGCGTCGATCAGCGGGGTGGAGGTGTGGTTCCTGACGAAGAAGCGGTCGTTCGGCGTGTGGTAGCCGACCCCGGACATCGCCTCCCACCGCATCTCCGCGTTCCCGTCGTGGACCCGGAACAGGTGGTCGGGCAGCGGTTTGACGATCGTCGCCGCGACTTGCTTCATGGGAGCCACCTCTCGCAAGACGTATTTCCTACCTGGAAACCATTTAATCTCCTCGCGCTGTCTCCGCGTGCGCGTGCTTGCCGAATGCTGTCCCGATCCTGGGACCGTTCCAGCCGTACGAAGACCTACCCAGCGGCACGGGTGCGGCAACCGTGCCTTTCGGGGTGGTTCGTCAGCGCGTCCGGACGAGGGCGGAGAAGGGCTCGCCGGCGTTGAGCCTGGTCACCAGGCCGAGCAGCCCGGCACGGCCGCCGTTCTCGCCCAGCCAGCGGCTCACCCGGCAGGCCGACCTGGCGTACGTGGCGGGGTCGGCGCTCGCCGTGCGCAGCCACTCCTCCAGCGTCACCGGCAGCGGCCCGGACGGCGCCACCAGGCAGCGGTCCGGCGCGGACTCCGGGGCCAGGTAGCGCGGGTCGCCCGAGACCACCACCGCCAGCCCCTCGTCGAACCACTGCGGCACCTCGGCGGAGGAGACGAGCCTGGCGTGCAGCTCGACGTGGGACAGCTCGTGGGAGGCGATCACCGGGTCGAGGCCGCGCGGCGAGAGCATGACCGACCGGTTGAGCACCGCGACGCCGCGCTCCTGGCCGCCGCCGATGCGCCGGTAGCACGCCTCGGTCAGGCAGGCCAGGAGGCCGGGGGAGCTGCGGCGGCCGCCGTAGAACTCGGTGACCCGGCGGGCGGCCTGGTCGGCCACCTCGCCGACGCGCTCGCGCTGGGCGGGGGTCAGGCCGTCCTCGACGTGCACACCTGGGCTCAGCTCGGTCAGGCCGTAGCAGCCGGGGCAGGTGGTGGCGGCGAGCGAGGGATAGGCCAGGGCGACCCCGCCGACGCCGGCGAACACCAGCCCGGCCAGCGCGACGACGACAACCTTCCACACCCGCCGTCTCCGGCGTCCCGTTCGGGCGCCCGCGACGGGTGCGGCGGGAGTGGCTGGGGCGGAGGGCGGCCCGGCGGAGTCGGCGGGGCGGGGCGCAGAGGCCGGGTCCGGGGCTGCGGGGCGCGGGGGCTGGTTGTCCTCCATCGCCGTCCAAGCTAGCGAAGCAGGAGGAACGACGCGCACCCCGCCACCACCGGACGTGCCCTGACACCCGCCGCCACCGGGCACGCCCTGACGCCCGCCACGCCGGATGTGCCGTGACGCCTGCCGCCACCAGAGGTGCCCCGACGCCCGCCCCCGGGCGAGTGCTGCGCACGCCACCGGGCAGACCCTGGCACGCCACCCGCCGGAGAGGGCCTACGCCGGAGGCGCCGATGTGCACGCTGCTGAAGGGCGCTGCGTACGCCGGGGTTGGAGGGGCCCCTGTGTACGCAGCCTGTAGGGAAGTGGTGCGGACGTCGTCCGGAGGGGGCTGTGCGTGTGCCGTCTGCGGGCGGGGCTGTCCGTACGACGCCGGAGGGTCGTGCGTGCGGCGCGTGCCGGAAAGGTTCTGTGTGCGCCCTCCGTGTTGGAGCCGTGCCTTCGCCGTGCACGGGGGCTTTGGGCGCCGCCGTCCGTGGGAGGGGTCCTCTGCGTGCTGCTCGCAGGGTGCTGCGGGTGTGTGCGTCGGCCCGCACTTCCAGGAGCGGTGCCGCCTCAAGGTTACGGCAAATGTCCCTATTTGTGGTGTTAAGTCCGGATTTGAGAGCAGGAATCCTGGTGGACGCCCACTCCTGCGAGAAGGGCCGCGACCATCTGCGGCGGATGCCCCCGTCGAGGCTCGGGTGCGGCCCGCGCTGGGTGCGGGCCGCGCCCGACCGGCGCCTCGGCCCGCGCAGTCCGCGCGCCAAGCAGGGCGGCGCCCACTCCGAGCCCCGAGGCAGGCCGCGCCCCCCCCACCGGCCATGGCGAGCCCTACCCGACTGGGCATCCCGGCGCTGGACGTGCCCGGCCGCCCGCCTCGACCCGGGCGGAGGGTTACCGGCCGAGGAAGGCGAGGAGGCGGTCGAGGGGCCAGGTGTTGATGACGTCGTCGCCCGTCAGCCAGGCCCGCTGCGCGATCCCGACCCCGAACCGCTGGTGGGCCAGGTGGGGGATCGCGTGCGAGTCGCTGTCGATGGAGAACTTCACCCCGTGGTGCTTGGCCAGCCGCACCAGGTCGGCCGGCAGGTCGGAGCGGTCGGGGTAGGAGTCGATCTCCATCGCGGTGCCCGTACGGGCGGCCGCCCGGAAGACGGCGTCCCAGTCGGCGTCGACCGGCGGCCGCTTGCCGATCTTCCGGGTGGTCGGGTGGCCGATGATGTCGACGTACGGGTTCTCGCAGGCCGTGATGAACCGGCGGGTCATCTCCTCCCGCGACATGCCGAAGTGCGAGTGGACGGAGGCCACGCACACGTCGAACTCGCGCAGCACCTCGCCCGGCCAGTCGACCGACCCGTCGGGCGCGATGTTGAGCTCCGACCCGTGCAGGATGCGCATGCGCGGATACTTCTTCTGCAGCTCGGCCACCCGCCCGCGCTGCTCCAGCGCCTTGTCCAGGGTCATGCGCTGCATGGCCAGGTCGGGCGCGTGGTCGGTGACCGCGTAGTAGGAGTAGCCGCGCGCGGCGCCGGCGGCCACCATGTCCTCCAGGGAGGCGATGCCGTCGGTGAGGTCGGTGTGGGTGTGCAGGTCGCCCTTGAGGTCGGCCAGCTCCACCGGCACCGGCAGCTCGCCGCGCAGCGCCGCCTTGACCTCGCCGCCGTCCTCCCGCATGGGCGGCGGCACGAACTGCATGCCGAGCGCCTCGTAGATGTCCTCCTCGGACTCGGCGGCGATCACCCGCTCGCCCTCGAACAGCCCGTACTCCGACAGCTTCCAGCCCTTCTTCACCGCCATCTCCCTGATGGCCACGTTGTGCTCCTTGGAGCCGGTGAAGTACTGCATCGCCGCGCCCCACGACCCGGCCGGGATCAGGCGCAGGTCGACCTGGACGCCGGAGGTCGTGCGGATCGACGTCTTCTTCTCGCCCGCGGCGATCACGTCGGCGACGTAGGGCTGCGCGCGGAAGTCGGCCATGATCGACTCTGGCGCCACCGCCAGGATGTCGATGTCGCCGATCGTGTCCTTCATCCGCCGCAGCGACCCCGCGTACGCCACCCGCTCGGTCTTGAGCGAGCCGATGACCTGCTCGGCCAGCGCCATGGCGACGCCGATGTGCACCCGGCGGCCCGCCTGCTCAAGCTGCTCGATGCCCTTGAGCAGGTTGGCCAGGGTCTTGGGGCCGAGGCCCTTGACGCCGTCGAGCCGGCCGGAGGTGATGGCCTCGGCCAGCGCCACCGTGGAGTCGATGCCGTAGTCCTCGAACAGCATGATGGCCGTCTTGGGGCCGAGCGTGGGCACCCGGGTGAGCCGCCGCACGCCCTCGGGCACGCGGCCCCGCAGGTCGTCGAGCTGCCGGAAGCTGCCGCGCTGGAGGAACTCCTCCATCTTCTTGGCGATGGCCTCCCCGACGCCGGGGACGCCGCGCACGTCGACCTCCGAGATGTCCTCGGGGAACCCGGCGATCGCCTTGGCCGCCTTCTGGTAGCTCCGCACCCGGAAGGCGTCGCCGCCGCTCAGCGCGAACAGCTCCGCGTATTCCTGCAGCGCCGCCGCCGCCTCCTCATTAGCCCGCATGCCCCTACCTTAGGATCTCCGGCCGACAATCCCGCTGCTCAGAACTTGACCTCCCGCGGCCGGTACGGCTCGGCCAGGAACGCCAGCTCCTTGTCCGACAGCTCCACCCCGACGGCCGCCACGGCGTCGTCCACGTGACCGTCCTTGGTGGCCCCGACGATCGGCGCGGTGACGCCCGGCTGGTGCAGCAGCCAGGCCAGGGCGATCTGGGCCGGCGGCAGCTCCCGCTCGGCGGCGAGCTGGGCGACCCGGTCGAGGATGCGCCGGTCGTTGTCGGGGTCGTACAGGAAGTCGATGCGCGCGTCGGAGCCGGTCCTGGCGGTCGCGGAGGCCGCCGGGCCGGCCGCGCCCGCCCTGGCCAGCACGCCGCGCGCGAGCGGGCTCCACGGGATCACGCCCACGCCCTGGTCGGCGCAGAGGGGCAGCATCTCGCGCTCCTCCTCGCGGTAGAGCAGGTTACAGCTCTGCATTTCATGCAGGATGTTGCCCATGAGCCAGACAGCACCCCCCATCCCTGTCGTCTCCTACGCTCGCATCTCGGCCGACTGCAAGGGTGACGAACACGGGGTACGGGACCAGCACAAGGTCAACTCCGAGACCGCCGCGAGGTACGGATGGACGGTCGTCCACGAGTTCACCGACAACGACAAGTCGGCGGCGAAGGCGGACGTCGTGCGCGGCGACTTCGAGGCCATGCTGAAGGCACTGAAAGCGGGCAAGCTCCCCGACGGGAAACCGGTCTCGGGCATCGTGGTTCTCGCCGACGATCGGCTGACCCGCCGTCCGGGGGACTACGAACGCTTCGTGGAGGCGTTCACGCACCAGGACGGGCGCGTGTTCGCCGACGCCCGGGGCACCAAGAACCTGTACTGCGAGGACGTGGAGAGCATGGGCCTGTTCGGGGCCGTCATCTCCAAGATGGAGGTCCGCAAGATGCAGCGCCGTATGCGCCGCTCCCATCGGGCTCGGGCAGAGGAGGGCAGGCCGTCAGGCGGGCCACGCCCCTTCGGTTGGAAGCTCGACCGGCTGACCCTCGACAAGGTCGAGGCCGATCTCCTGCGGCAGGCGGCGGCCGACTTTCTCACTGGGCGCTCCCTGCACTCGGTCGTCAGGGAGTGGCAGGACAAGGGCATCAGGACCTCGCTCGGTAACGACTGGAGCGTGCGGTCCTTGAAGGTCGCGCTACTGAATCCGCGTATCTGTGGCTGGCGCGAGCTGGACGGGGAACTCGTCCGGGACGCGAGCGGCGAACCCGTGCAAGGCCAGTGGGCTCCGATCATCACCGGCGACGAGTGGAACGCGATCCGGGCTGTGTTCGGCGCCCGCAAGGGGCACTTCATCGGGAGGGACGGGAAGATCGGAAGGCGGCATCCCGCCGACTACCGGGACCCGACCTATCTCCTTTCGGGCATCCTGCGCTGTGGCAACACGCTGCCGGACGGCAACCTCTGCAACACGCCCCTGAGGGTCAACCGGGGCAAGGACGCACCTCACCACGTGTACACGTGCCTGAGCAAGGCCGAGGGAGGTTGCGGGGGCGTCTCCAGGCGCGGCGACCTGGTGGACCTCTTCGTCTCCGAGGCGGTCCTGGCGAAGCTCGAAGAGGGCGCGCTGGTCGACGCGTCGGACAGTGGGGAGTGGGACAAGGAGGAACTGCTCCAGGACTCCATCAACCGCCTGGACGAGCTGACCAGGCAGTGGCAGGCGAAGGCGATCGGCAACGAGCTGTTCTTCTCGCTCGCGCCCGGCTTGGAGAAGGAGATCGCCGACTATCGCACGGAGAAGACCAAGCACGACGCGTCCGCCCAGCTCCGGCAGTCACGAAAGGCGACCGACGTCGAGAAGATCCGGAAGCGGTGGTACCTGCTTGAGGACGAGGGCGGCCTGCCGATCTCGACGAAACGCACGTACATCCGCGAGGCGCTGCACGCCGTGATCATGTACCCCGCCGGCAAGGGAAACAAGAAGTTCGATCCGGACAAGCTTGACCCTATTTGGCGGGAAAACTGATTAGGGACGTCCGAGACGTCTTTCTGTTCGCGAATGGGGACCGTCCTTACTTTCAGGCTACGGTCCCCTTTCTTTTGTAGAGGAATGGCTGCACATAGCTGGACGCCTGTGGACTCTGGCGGACGCCATCGGACGTCTTGTGACACATTCTTGCGTTCCCGTGTGGAACCCCTGGCCTGCATGAACTCGTTGTACGAGTGGTACTACTGGTGCCACAGACGGTCACCGAACACGACCGACGGCAAGGACGGCGAGGACCGGAACGCGACCAGCGCAGGCATGACAAAGCGGGCAATCCGCATAATGCCATCCGGTATATAAGAAGTCGCGCAAAAACAGAAAACACTCCAAATAACTCTCGCTCCGACCTGAACCGTGCTCGTGGGCGGTGGCTTCCCTCCGAGGAGAGGAGTCCCCCTGACACCTTTGTTCGCACAAGCCCAGGAGTGGGGCAAGCGCAAGGCCGCCGAGTCTCCCCGGTGGCATCCCGACAAGTGGCGGCGCGTCGCTGCCGTCTTCCATCTGGAGGTCGCCGAAGACGCGGCCGGGCCTCATGTGACGGGGAGAGACGCCGCGTGAGTGACCTCCCATCCCTGTCATCCGACATGCTGGCCGCCGTCCAGCGTGCGGCCATGCCCGACTTCGCCCGCTGGCAACGCATGGTCTACGCCACGGGTGGCTGTGCCCAACCGATCCGGCTGCACGGCGAGAGGTACACGCTGGACAGCCGGACGGGTGAGGTGCTCGACGTGTACCGGACCACCGACGAGCCCACCGGCTTCCTGCTGACCGCGTGCGGAAACCGGCGCGCGTCCAGATGTCCGGCCTGTTCGGCGGTCTACAAGGACGACACGTACCACCTGATCATCACCGGTCTGCGTGGCGGCAAAGGCGTCCCCGAGGAGGTCGGCCTTCATCCCCGCGCGTTCGTCACCTTCACTGCGCCGTCCTTCGGTGCGGTCCATGCCCACCGCCAGAAGGCCGGCCGCACTCTGCCCTGTCGTCCACGACGGGACCGCCCTGTCTGTGTGCATGGACGACCGAAAGGTTGCGGGGTGCGGCATGAGCGCAACGACTCCCAGGTCGGGCAGCCGTTGTGCGTGGACTGCTACGACTACGTCGGAGCCGTCCTCTGGAACGCGCACGCGGGAGCACTCTGGCGGGAGTTCACCAGAACCATGCCGAGCGTCCTCGCCCGCCTGCTCGGCCTCACCCGGAAGGAACTGCGCCGGACGGCCCGCCTCTCCTACGCCAAGGTCGCCGAGTACCAGGCGCGCGGCCTGGTCCACTTCCATGCGGTGGTCAGACTTGACGGACCGGACGGCCCCGCCGACCGCCCGCCGGACCACGTCGCGCTGGACCTGCTCGACCGGGCCATCCGCCGGACCGCAGGACAAGTCGCGGTCCAGATGGAGGACCGACCGTCGTCCCCTGTCCGATGGGGTGATCAGCTCGACGTGCGACCGGTCTACGTCTCGTCGGAACTGGGCGGGCTGAGCGATCAGCGTGTCGCGGCGTACCTGGCCAAGTACACGACCAAGGGAGCCGAGTCGGCCGGGACGGTTGATCGTCCGATCCGGTACGCGTGGCAGATCGCGGGCCTGAACGTGACCGAGCACGCGCGCCGCATGATCTACACCTGCTTCACTCTCGCTGACATGCCCGCATGTAGAGAGGTGCCATTGCGGCAATGGGCTCACATGCTCGGTTACCGGGGCCACTTCTCCACCAAGTCGCGCCACTACTCGATCACACTGCGAGACCTCCGGCAGGCACGGGCGGACTTCCGTGCCGAACAAGCGCGACTGATCGCGAACGTCCCGGCCTTCGATCCGGCGGAGACCGTGACAGTGGCCGATTGGCGGTATGCCGGAAGCGGCCACCGCCACGGTGAGGCTTTCTGGGCTGCGGTCGCTCACAACCGCATCGCCACGGCCCGTCGAATCGCACAAGGGAGGGCCGTTGACGGTCCAGGTCTAGAAGCGGCGATCTCTAGACCTAGAGGCCGCTCTAGAGGCTCCCAAGGGCATTGAGTGCGCATCTAGAGGCCAAAGTCTGCGGCTGAATGTGAGCGGGTATCTAGCAAACATGCTCAGGCGAGTGGCGACTTGTGGATCTAGGCGTTGAACGGGCCCTGCGGGATGGTGCCGGAGAGCTGCCCCTTCGGGCTGGGCAAACGGTTTATCGTGGAGAAGTCGCGCAACCGAAAAGAGGCAGAAATATGCCCGAATTTGACTGGAATCCCGAACCGGCGGCCACTCCTCGCAGCGAACACACGGGCATCCGAATAGCCAGGGCGCGGAATCTGCGTGGATTCACGCAAGAAGGCCTGGCCATGCGGGCGAACGTCTCCCGCAGCCTGCTCGCCAAAGTGGAGACGGGCGCGAAGCCCGCCACTCCCTCTCTGGTCGCCGCCGTCGCGAGAGCATGCGCCGTAGATCCGGCGGAGATCAACGGCCAGCCATATCGGGGCAACGACAAGAACAGCGATGCCGTACACGCGACCATTCCGGCAATTCGTATGGCCTTGGCGTATGTGGATATCGCTCCCGAGCTCGACGCGCCTCCTCGGACGCTGGACGAGTTGCGGAGCGAGATAACCGAGTTGCGGAGGCTCCAGAAGGCCGCTTCGCATGTCCGTCTCGGCGCTCGCCTGCCCGCCGTCCTGGAGGAGCTGGCCGTCCACGCCATGGAGACGGACGCGGCGCGGGCATGGCGCATGCTCAACCGCGCCCAAGCCTTGGCCGGGTCGCTGGCGCGCCGCCTGGGCTACAACGATCTCGCTCAGGTCATCGTCGAGCGAACCTCCGTCTCCGCGCAGCACGCCGACGACGAGCACCTTCCCAGCCTCGTCTCGCTCGGCAGGGCGAGGTTGCTCATGACGCTCGGGGCGTGGGACGTCTCCCTCAACATGATCAAGAAGACGGCCGGCAAGATCGACCAGAGTAACCCGGCCTCCACCGAGGTCTTCGGTTCCCTGCATCTCAGCGCCGCCATCGCTGCCGCAAGAGCAGGTAAGGCGTCGGACGCCTGGGACCACCACGGCACGGCTACGGACGCTGCGGCCCGGATCAATCCTCGGGACCACCGCGACCCCTACGGACTGGAGATGAACCCCCAGAACGCCGCCATCCACGGTTGCGCGGTCGCCGTCGAACTGGGGGACGCCGACGAAGCGATCAAGCTGGATCGCGAAATGGATCTGGGGCCGAAGGGCGTCGGCGGTGAACGCCGGGCGCATCACGATCTCGACATGTCTCGCGTCCACCTGTGGGGCAGCGACCATGACAGATCCCTCAATCGAATCCTGCACGCCGAACGCGTCGCTCCGCAGATGACCCGGTTCCACCCCTCGGCCAGGGAGACCGTCCGGCAACTCCAGCGCCATTACCGGAAGCCTCCGGACTCGTTGCGCCTGCTGGCGGAGCGCATGGGCGTATAGACGTCAGCTTGTCAAGGGGGTCAGTGTGCACAGGTCGTGCACACTGACCCCCTTCCCTGTTTCTACGGTCGCCGTGGTGCGAGAGCCACGACGACCTTGGAGGACGGGTGAAACGGCGTACGACGTCAACCGGCGACACGAACCGAAGTGATGGCCAGCCGCCGAAGAGATCCCGGAGCTGGGATTCCGACCAGAGGCACGCCGCGTGGGAACTGGACCGCTCAGAACCCAGGTGGGTCGTGTTCTACGGGCCGTACACCCGGCGTTTCTACGCCATCGCCGCCTGGCCTTCCCCGTCCCCGCTCGTCCTGGACGCCGAGGGGACCACAGAACTGCGCCAGCTCATGCGTGAGGCGGACGTCGCGCCTGAGCTCGCCCAAGGTCTGAGGACGGCGTGAATGGCCGAAGCTTGTGGCGGATGCCGGGATGCCGCGTCGTGATCTCCAGCATGGAGCACAGTCCGATGACGACACGGGTGTTCGGATCGCTGATGACCGGTCGCACGGGCGTAGTGATTTGCGTCATGCGTGACGGCCGCTTCGCCCTCGTCCGACTCGACGGGCCGAAGCCTGATCTGCCGCAGGGGATAAGACGCTGGATGATCCACTGGGATGACCTCACCGAGCTTTCCCGGCCGTACGGCGAGTCAGGGCTCAGGAAACGCGACCTGGAAGGGCGATCGCATCATCCAGGTGTGCCCTAATCGCCTTAGAGGGCGCTCCATAACATGCACGATGCTCTCTGTAAAGTAAGGTGCGGCTCTCCAGGTAGATGTACCTTACTTACCCCTTGCGGTTCCCTGCGAGAAATGTCGGAGACGCCACTTACTCTCGCACCATGGTTTCCGTCCGGTCCCACTTGCGGCGTCTCAGGAGCGGCAAGATCGTTCGGGTTAGAGCCCACACGCGACGCGGTTCCGCCGCTGCCGCTCCCGCACCTGCCGCCGGTTCCGACGCCGGCTGGTCTGGTGTGCTCTCACTGGTGCTGTTGTTGCTTGTCCTCGGGTTGCTGTCCGGCGGAGTCGCGGCCTTTCTGAACTCATCGCCGGTGGCCTCCGAGACGAACAAGAAGTCACAGTCGGCAACCTCTAGGCCGTCCAAGCTCCCAGTGGGTCCTGAAGGAAGGCTGGCCGCGCAGCTTCGTGACGCGCGCGAGAAGATCGGCCTTTCGCAGAAAGAGGCCGGCGCCCAGGCGGGGATCGCTCAAGCGACGATCAACGACATCGAGCGTGCGCTGGCCGTTCCGAGCGCCCAAAGCCTGGAGGCGCTTTCCTCCGTCTACAAGCTCTCGTTCGACGAGTGGACGATGCTAGAGATCACCCGCTCAGAGATTCACTAGCAGATCGACAGGTGGTGCGGTGGGCCAGGGCTGAGGAACGAAGTCCTGGACCGTCGATCGCCCCCGGCCCGGACCGCAGGTCAGCCCGGTTCTGGCGATCGTGAGGGAGATCCGAAGTAGGGCGTCTCGGCCTTACGCCTGACTGCGGGCGGCTTGGCCGCTCCCGCCGGGACCGGCCCCCAGGCCGCACGCCCGGCGGGGAGGGCGGCCGTCCTGCCGCCCGCGCGGCGGCGCGCAGCGCCGACGCCTTGAACCTGTAGAGAAAGTTGTCGCCGTCGAGGCCCTTGCCGATCAGGAATGGACTCACGCGCTCGGCTCGGTAGCGGCAAAGGTGCAGCTCAGACGATTGACGAAGCTTGATCAAGCAGCTAGAGCGAGCCTGCCCCTCATGCTGCATGAAGTGAAGTGCTTGTTGTAGTGGTTCTGCATCGACACGAACCGCGTCCAGCCGTTGGCCTCGGCGACGTGCTGGGCCTTGGCGAACTGCCAGGCCCACATCGTGGACGCGCCGATGTAGCGGGCCCGGCCCGACCTGACCACCTCGTGCAGCGCCTCCATGGTCTCCTCGATGGGCGTCTCGTCGTCCCACCGGTGGATCTGGTACAGGTCCACGTAGTCGGTGCCGAGCCGGGCGAGCGAGGCGTCGACGGCCGCGAGGATGTGCTTGCGCGACAGCCCGCCGTCGTTGGCGCCCCTGCCCATCGGGAAGTAGACCTTGGTGGCCAGCACGTAGTCCTCGCGGCGGGGGAAGATCCGGCGCAGCACGGCGCCGGTGACGACCTCGCTCTGGCCGCGGCTGTAGATGTCGGCGGTGTCGAAGAAGGTCACGCCCGCGTCGGCGGCCCGCCGGATGATCGGCTCGGCCTGTTCCTCCGGCAACGCCCATTCCTGGCGGGCCGGATCGCCGTAGCTCATCATCCCCAAACAGATGCGAGAAACTTTCATACCCGTGGTGCCAAGTCGCATGTAATCCATACCGACACCCTATGACTGATATGAACTGCCTAACCTCTTGTGGGGTGGGAAGTCAGCGTGTCCGGAAGCGGCCTCGGTCTTTACACAAGGTCGCCGTGTCAGGTCGATTAGAGGAACGAGGGAACGGTGAGCGCACTCGCCACGCGTACTGTCCCGTCACGTCAACCGCACACCGGGGGTGAGGTGGACGCCACACACCGTGGCCCGGCGCCTCGATTACGTTCCAAGGCGCACGTCCTGACGTCGCCCGGCTGGGCCGGCGGGCTCGGCCTGGTGGCCGGCGGCGTCGGGCTGGTGATCCCGGTGCAGGCCGGGCTGGCCGGGGCGGGGCTGGTGGTGGAGGGGTCGGTGGCGCTGGCCGTCCTGCTCACGCTGCACGTCAGGTTCGTCCTGGAGGAGCCCGTGCGGCGCGCCGGCTCGTGGTGGCTGGTGGCCGTCCAGGCGTGGCTGACGTACGTGCCGCTCGGGGTGCTCGGGCCGGCCTGGACGCCGGTGTGCGGGCTGCTGGCCGGCGCGCTGCTCGTGGTCGCGTCCCGGATCAGGTCGCTCGTGCTGGTGGCGCTGGCGCTGTCGTGCGGGCCGGTGCTGCTGGCCGCGCCGGGCTCCTGGCGGATCGAGCCGGTGTGGGCGCTGGTCACCCCCTTGATCGGCGTCGTGGAGTTCGCGCTGCTGAGCCTGCTGGCCCGGGTGCGAAGGCTGTCCGGGGCCCGTACCGACGTCATGCGCCAGGCCGTGACGCTGGAGCGCCGCCGCTTCACCCGTGACCTGCACGACCTGGTCGGGCACCGGCTGACCGTCCTGACGCTGAAGGCGCAGCTCGTCCAGCGCCTGGTGGCCGAGGGGGACGAGAAGGCCCGGCAGGAGGTGGGCGAGACGCTCGCACTGCTGCGGGACCTGTCGGCCGACGTCCGGGCCGTCGCGCACGGCCGGCTGCGCAGCTCCTCGCTGGCGGCCGAGCTGGGCTCGGCGCGGGCGCTGCTGGAGTCGGCGCGGGTGCGCTGCCAGATCAGGGTGGCCTGCCGTGACCTGCACCCCGACGTGGAGGAGGCCCTCACGCACGCACTGCGCGAGGGGGTGACGAACGTGCTGCGGCACGCCGAGGCCGGGCAGTGCTGGATCCAGCTCATGGAACGCGACAATGTGGTCCGCCTGTCGATCAGGAACGACGGCGTGCGCCCGCCGCGCCGGCCGGGAGACGCCGGTCAGGGCCTGCTCAACCTGGCCGAACGGGTCTCGGCGCTGGGCGGCTGGCTGGAGGCGTCCACGTCGCGCGACGGGGAATTCTCGTTCAGCGTTTATGCCCCGCACAGATAATTACCATTTGTGAAAAACGCATCAAAGCGCATTCCATAGCCATATATGGCTTATGTTGCGTGTTACTAGTCCGGCCCGGCGCGGGTGCGGCAAGCTCTGAGCACACCGCCTCGGAGGGCCGCGCCAAATGGACAAGTACGAGCTCTACTGCCTTGTGGACCAGTGTTTCTACGACACTCCCGACCACAGCACGGCGGCGGACGTCGACTTCGCCCAGCTGCGCCGGCCTGTCCCCGACGGCTGGGCCCACGACCTCAGCGACACCTGGGCGTACTACATGCCCACCGGCGAGGCGCCCCTGCCGACCCAGGGCTGGAAGATCCACGTGTCGGCCCGCGTCGAGGACGCCGAGAGGGTCGTCGACACCGTGTGGGACTACTGCGTGCCCCGCGGGGTCGCCTTCAAGTTCCTGCGCGGCCCGGCGGTGCTGGTCATGGTCAACTCCAAGGCCGCCTCCCGGGCCTCCAGCGGCAAGCTGGTCACCATCTACCCCCGGGACGAGGGGCAGCTCGAACTCGTCCTCAAGGAGCTCGACGAGCTGCTGCGCGGCGTCGAGGGGCCGTACATCCTGAGCGACCTGCGCTACGGCGACGGGCCGATGTTCGTCCGGTACGGCGGGTTCGCCGAGCGGCACTGCCTGTCCCCGTCCGGGGAGCGGGTGCTGGCCGTCGAGGACGGCGACGGCAAGCTGATCCCCGACGTGCGCGGCGCGACGTTCTCGGTGCCGCCCTGGACGACGCTGCCCGAGTTCCTCGAACCCCACCTGGCCGCGCGCAACGCGGTGACCATGGAGGGGCTGCCGTACCGGATCGAGAGCGTGCTGCACTTCTCCAACGGCGGCGGCGTCTACCTGGCCCGCGACACCCGTACCGACGAACGGGTGGTGCTCAAGGAGGGCAGGCCGCACGCCGGCCTCGACGTGGCCGGCCGGGACGCGGTGGCCAGGCTCGAACACGAGCGCGACATGCTGCGCCGCCTGGCCGGCCTGCCCGCCGCCCCCGAGCTGCGCGACTACTTCACCATCGGCGGCCACCACTTCCTCGTCCAGGAGTTCGTGGACGGCACCCCGCTCCAGCGGCGGCTGGTGCGCCGCTTCCCGCTGACCAGCGCCACCTGCGACGAGCAGGACCTCGCCGACTACACCGCCTGGGCCACCACGACCCTGCAGAGCGTCGAGGAGGCCGTCGAGTCGCTGCACGGACGCGGCGTCGTCTTCGGCGACCTGCACCCCGACAACATCCTGCTCACCCAGGACGGCCGGGTCGTGCTCATCGACTACGAGGTCGCCACCCTGGCCGCGGACCGGGCCAGGGCCGCGCTGGCCCATCCCGCCTTCGCCGCCCCGCGCGACCGCCACGGCGTCGAGGTCGACCGGTACGCGCTGGCCTGCCTGCGCTTCGCCCTGTTCGCCCCGCAGTGCACGATCATGCTGCCGATCCACCGGCCGAAGATCGTCCAGCTCGCGCGGATCGTCAAGGAGACCTTCCCCGTCCCCGGCGCCTTCATGGACGCCGCCGCCGCGACCATCGCGGGTGACCAGGCCGTGGAGACCCCCGTGCCGCCGCCGGGGACGGCCACCTGGGCCGAGCTGCGGGAGGCGATGTGCCGGGCCATCCGGGCCAGCGCGACCCCCGGGCGCGACGACCGCCTCTTCCCCGGCGACGTCGCCCAGTTCAAGCCCGGCGGCGGCCTCAACGTGGCGACCGGCGCGGCCGGCGTGCTGCTCGCCCTGTCGGCCACCGGCCTCGGGCCCTTCCCCGAGTACGAGACCTGGCTGCGCGAGCGCGCCCTGCGCCCGGCCGCCGGCTCCGGCATCGGCCTGTACGACGGCCTGCACGGCATCGCCCACGTCCTCGACCGGCTCGGACACCGCCAGGACGCGCTCGACGTCGTCGACATCGCCCTGCGCGAGCAGTGGGACCGCCTGGAGACGGCCCTGTTCTCCGGCCTGCCCGGCATCGGGCTGAACCTCCTGCGCCTCGGCCGGACCGAGCCCGCCCTGACCGGGCACGCCATGCGCGCGGTGGACATCTGCGCCGACCGCCTCGGCGGCCCCGAGGACGTGCCCGAGATCAGCGGCGGCGACAATCCCAGAGCCGGCCTCATGTACGGCTCGTCCGGCTCCGCCCTGCTCTTCCTGCACGCCTACGAGCACACCGGCGACCGGGCGCTGCTCGACCTGGCCGAGATCGCGCTCAGGCAGGACCTGCGGCGCTGCCGGGCCTCGGAGGACGGCTCCCTCCAGGTGAACCAGGGCTGGCGGATGCTGCCCTACCTGGACGAGGGCTCCGTGGGCATCGCCATGGTGCTCGCACGCTTTCTCGCGCACCGCGACGACGACGAGCTCGCCGCCGAGCTGGACCGGCTCAAGCTGGTCGCCCGCGCCGGGTTCTTCGTCCAGCCGGGGCTGTTCACCGGCCGCGCGGGCATCATCGCGGCACTCGCCGGGGATCCGGCGGCCCGCGAGCTGATCAAGGGGTTGCGCTGGCACGCCATGCCGTGCGGCGGCGGCCTGGCCTTCCCCGGCGACGGGCTGTTGCGCCTGTCCATGGATTTCGCGACCGGTACGGCCGGCGTGCTGTTCGCCCTCGGGGCGGTGCTGGGAGACCAGCCGGCACGCCTGCCGTTCCTGGAGGCCGCACCGGAGCGGCCTGCGCCTGATCAACCGCGGAAGGAGGTGTAGAACATGGTTCTTCTCGACCTGCAGGGTCTGGAGGCTCCCGCGGCCAGCGACGTGGCCAGCGGCGGCAGCTCGCTCACTGCTCTCACGTGTCACTCGGGTCACCCGAGCAACCTCAGTGTCGCTCTCTGCCACTGATAGCTGACAGGGGTCCCCGCGCCGTTTCGTGGTGGCGCGGGGACCTCCCGAGTCCGAAGGAGGCCGGCCGGTGGGACCGGGAGACCGCCTGGTGACGGACGCCGTACGGCGCTGCGGCCCGTGGCCCGCCGTGCTGGCGGTCACCGCCGTCGCCGGCGCGGCCGGTGAGCTGGCCGTCCCGTTCCTCGTCGGCCGCACGCTCGACCTGCTCCTCGCCCGCTCGCCGGCGGCCGCCACCGCCCTGGCGCTGTGCGCGGGCGTGGTCGCCGTGGTGGTGCTCTGCGAGAGCCTCGGCGGCTGGGCCAGAGGGGCGAGCAGCGCGTACGCGGCCGCCCGGCTGCGGCTCGGCGTGCTGCGGCACGTGCTCGGCGTCGGCCGGGCCGCCACCCGCCGTTTCCCCGAGGGCGACCTCGTCACCCGGGCCGGGCTGAACGCCGAGGAGGCCGGACGGGCCCCCGAGACGGTCACCGGCGCCCTGGCCCTGCTGGTGCCGACCGTCGGCGCCCTGGTCGCGCTCACCCTCATCCATCCGCTGCTGACCCTCACCCTCGCGGCGGGCATCGTCGTCATCGTGTTCGTCCTGCGGGCCTTCCTGCGCGCCACGACCGTCATCTCCGGCGGCTACCAGGAGGTCCAGGGCGAGATCGCGGGCCGCCTCGTGGACGCCCTCGACGGCGCCCGCACCATCGCCGCCGCCGGGACCGCCGACCAGGAGGCCCGGCGCGTGCTCGCGCCCCTGCCGCGGCTGCGCGCGCACGGCCTGGCCCTGTGGCGCGCGAACGCCTCCGCCGGGGTCCGGGCGGGGCTGATGATCCCGCTGCTGGAGGTCGCCGTGCTGGCCGCCGGGGGGCTCATGCTGGCCGCCGGGCGGCTCACCGTCGGCGACCTGTACGCCGCCGCCCGCTACGCCGCCCTCGGCGCCGCGCTCAGCACCTCGCTCGGTCACGTCGGCGGCCTGGCCAGGGCGCGGGCCGCCGCCGCCCGCGTCGCCGACGTCCTCGCCCTGCCCCCGGTCCGCCACGGCACGCGCGCGCTGCCGCCCGGCCCCGGGACGGTCGAGTTCCGCGACGTCGCCGCCGACGGGCTCACCGTGGGCGACCTGACGATCCCCGGCGGCACGGTCACCGCCGTGGTGGGACGGTCGGGCTCCGGCAAGTCCCTGCTGGCCGCGCTCGCCGGCCGCCTGGCCGACCCCGAACGCGGGGACGTGCTGCTCGACGGCGTCCCGCTGCGCGAGCTGACCCGCGACGGCCTGCGCTCGGCCATCGGCTACGCCTTCGAGCGGCCGGTGCTGGTCGGCGACACCGTCGGCGAGGCGATCAGCGCCGTCCCCGGCTCCCAGGCGGGACGGGAGGCCGCCCTGGCGGCGCGCGCCGACGGATTCGTCCGCCGGCTGCCCGCCGGTTACGACACGCCGCTGGCCGAGACGCCCATGTCCGGCGGCGAACGGCAGCGGCTCGGCCTGGCCAGGGCGTTCGCGCGCGGAGATCGGCTGCTGGTGCTCGACGACGCCACCTCCAGCCTGGACACCGTCACCGAACGCGAGGTCAGCCGGGCGCTCACCGGCGACCCCAGGGGCCGCACCCGCCTGATCACCGCCCACCGGCTGGCCACCGCCGCCCGCGCCGACCAGGTCGTCTGGCTGGAGGAGGGCCGGGTGCGCGCCGCCGGACCCCACGACGTGCTGTGGCGCGACCCCGCCTACCGGGCCGTCTTCCAGGAGGCCCGCCCATGACCTCCGCCCCCGGTGTTCCCGAAGCCTCCGGCGTCCCCGCGGCTCCCGGTGTTCCCGAAGCCTCCGGCGTTCCCGCGGCTCCCGGCGTTCCCGCGGTCGCCGGCGCGCCGGCCGGGTTCCGGCGGGCGCTCATGCGCGATCCGCGGCGGCTGGTCGCCATCCTGCTCTGGTCGGTGCTCGAGGCCGCGCCCGCCTTCCTGGTCGGGCACGCCGTCGCCCGCGCCATCGAGGACGGCTTCGCCCGCGCCCGGCCGCTGACCGGGCTGGCCTGGCTGGCGGCGCTCGGCCTGGCGTGGCTGGTCTCGGCCGCCGGCGCCCGCCAGGTCGTGCTGGCCGTGGCCGCCGTCGCCGAGCCGTTCCGCGACGACCTCCTGACGCGGGTGGTGCAGGGAGCGCTGCGCCGCCCGCTCGACGAGCGGCCCGACAGCGCGGCCACCGCGCGGGCCGGGCTCCAGGTCGAGCTGGCCAGGGACGCCTTCGCCGCCGTCGTCACCACGGTCAGGGGGTTCGCGTTCACGCTGGTCAGCGTGGTGCTGGGGCTGCTGACGCTGGCGCCGGGCACGCTCGTGCTGGTGCTGCCGCCGTTCGCGGCCGGGCTGGCGTTCTTCCTGGCCTCGCTGCCCGCGCTGGCCCGGCGGCAGCGCGCGTTCCTGCTGGCCGACGAGGAGCTGGCCCGGTCGATGACCGCGACGGCCGCCGGGCTGCGCGACATCGAGGCGTGCGGCCTGCAGGACCGCGAGGACGAGCGGCTGGCCCGCCAGGTCGGCGTGCAGCGCGACGCCGCCCGCGCCCTGGCCGGGGTGACCTCGGTGCGCACCGCCGCGCTGGCCGTCGGCGGCTGGCTGCCCGTCGTCCTGCTGCTCGCCGGCACGCCCTGGCTGCTCGACGGCGGCGCCCGGCCCGGCGTGATCGTCGGCGCGCTGGCCTACGTCACCCAGTCGCTGGCCCCCGCGCTCGGCGGGCTCGTCCAAGGGCTCGGGGTGAGCGGCGTGCGGCTGGTGGCCACGCTGCGCCGGATCGCCGCCGCCGCGCCGGCCCGGCCGCCGTCCCCGCCCAAGGTCCGTCTGTCCGGCGGCGAGGTCACGCTGCGGGCGGTCACCTTCGCCTACGGCCCGCACTCGGCGCCGGTCCTGGACCGCCTGGACCTGACCGTCCCCGAGGGCGACCACCTGGCCGTCGTCGGCCCGAGCGGCGCGGGCAAGTCGACGCTCGCCGCCCTGCTCAGCGGCATCCTGCGGCCCGGCGAGGGGGAGGTGCTGGTCGGCGGCGTGCCCGCCGACCGCGCCGACCCCGCCGCCCGCGTGCTCATCCCCCAGGAGGCGTACGTCTTCCGCGGCACGCTGCGCGACAACCTCGCCTACCTCGCGCCCGGGTCCGGCCGCCTGGACGAGGCCGTGGCCGCCCTGGGCGCCACCGACCTGGTCGAGAGCCTGGGCGGGTACGACGCCACGCTGGACCCGGCGGCGCTGTCGGCCGGGCAGCGCCAGCTCCTCGCCCTCGTCCGCGCCCACCTGACCGACGCCCCGCTGGTCATCCTGGACGAGGCCACCTGTCACCTGGACCCCGCCGCCGAAGCCCTGGCCGAGAACGCCTTCGCGGCCAGGGGCGGCACGCTCGTCGTGGTCGCGCACCGCCTCACCTCCGCGCTGCGCGCCCGCCGCGTCCTGCTCATGGACGGACCCCGGATCACGATCGGCACGCACGACGAGCTGATCCGGGTCTCGCCCCTGTACGCCGACCTGGCCGGCCACTGGCAACCGGAGCCCGTGTCATGACATTTGCAGACGAGTACCCGCCCGCCGAACGTCAACCGGTCACCGACCGCCTCCACGGGCGCGACATCCCCGACCCGTACCGCTGGCTGGAGGACCCTCTCGACCCGCGGACCGCGGAGTGGCTGGCCGCGCAGGAGCAGCTGTGGCGGGAGGCCGCCGCGCGCCTGCCGGACCGCGAGCGCTTCCTGGCCAGGCTCACCGAGCTGAGCGTCACCGGCCTGGTCACCCCGCCCGTGTGGCGCGGCGGCCGGCGCTTCCACCTGCGGCAGACCGGCTGCCAGGAGCACCCGGTCCTGTACTGCGACGACCGGCCCTTCCTGAACCCGGCCGACCGCGACCCCACCGGCCTGACCACCCTGGACGACTGGCAGCCCGACCCGCAGGGCCGCCTGGTCGCCTACCAGATCTCGCGCAGCGGCGACGAGAAGGCCGACCTGTACGTCGAGGAGGTCGACACCGGCAAGCTCGTGGACGGCCCCATCGGCGGCTGCCGCTACTCGCCGGTCGCCTGGCTGCCCGGCGGCGAGGGCTTCTACTACGTGCGCTTCCACGAGGGCGTGCACCTGCACCGGCTCGGCGTCCCCGACGACGTGCCCGTCCTGACCGGCGGCCCGGTCTCGTACGGCGTGCAGCTCAGCGCGGACGGCCGCTGGCTGACGATCTCCGCGGGCGGCACGGCCGGCAACTCGCTCTGGCTGGCGGACCTGGCCGGCGGCGACCCGGCCCGGCCGCGGCTGCGGGTCGTCCAGGAGGGGACGCACGTGCGCACGGCGGGCGCGGTGGCCTCCGACGGCCGCCTGTACCTGCTCACCGACCGCAACGCCCCCCGGCGCCGGCTGTGCGTGGCCGACCCGGCCGAGCCCGAGGTGTGGCGCGAGCTGGTCCCCGAGGACCCGCGGGCGGTGCTCGGCGCGTTCACCCTCCTGGACGGCGACCGCCTGCTGGTCTCCAGGACCCGCCACGCGATCGGCGAGATCGCCGTGCACGACGCCAGGACGGGGGAGCGGCTGGGCGAGGTGCCCCTGCCCGGCAGCGGCTCGATCGCCTCGCTCAGCTCCCGGCCCGAGGGCGGCCACGAGGCCTGGTTCACCTACACCGACGCCGTCACCCCCGCCGAGATCTGGCGCTACGACGCCCGCACCGGCGCCGCCACCCTGTGGGCCGCCCCGCCCGGCCGGGTCGCGCTGCCCGACGTGCGGAGCCACCACGTCGAGTACACCTCGGCCGACGGCACCCCCGTGCGCATGGTCGTGGTCGCGCTGTCCTCCGGCTCGGGCCCCCGCCCGGCGATACTCAACGGGTACGGCGGCTTCGGCATCCCCCTCATGCCCGGCTACGCGGCCGACTCGCTGGCCTGGGTGGAGTCGGGCGGCGTGCTGGCCATCGCCAACCTGCGCGGCGGCGGCGAGGAGGGCGAGTCCTGGCACCGCGACGGCATGCTGGAACGCAAGCAGAACGTCTTCGACGACTTCGTCGCCGCGGCCGAGAAACTGGTCGCCGACGGCTGGACGACCCCGGAGCAGCTCGGCATCTGGGGCGAGTCGAACGGCGGCCTGCTCGTCGGCGCGGCCCTCACCCAGCGCCCCGACCTGTTCGCCGCCGCCGTCTGCTCGGCCGGGCTGCTGGACATGGCCCGCTACCACCTCAGCGGCCTCGGCCCGTCCTGGACCGGCGAGTACGGCGACCCCGCCGACCCCGACCACCTGGCCTGGCTGATGGCCTACTCGCCCTACCACCACGTCCGGCCGGACGCCGAGTACCCGGCGACGCTGTTCACGGTCTCGGCCGCCGACACCCGGGTGGACCCGATGCACGCCCGCAAGATGTGCGCGGCCATGCAGTGGGCCCAGCGGGCCCAGCGGGACGGACTGCGTCCCGTCCTGCTGCGCCACGAGCGCGACGTCGGCCACGGCGCCCGCGCCGTCAGCCGGTCCATCGCGCTCGCCGCCGACGTCCTGGCCTTCCTGGCCGCCCACACCCGTCCCTGAGCGGGCGGGGGGCGGGCGGGGGCGTGCGGGGGTGGCGGAGGGAGGTCAGATCCAGCCGGACTCGCGGGCGATGCGGATGGCGTCGATGCGGCTGCGCGCGCCCAGCTTGGACGTCGTCCGGCACAGGTAGTTCCGGACCGTTCCCTCGGCCAGGAACAGCGACGCGGCGATCTCCCCGATGGAGGCGCCGTCGGCCGCCGCGCCGATCACGTCCAGCTCGCGGGGGGTGAGCGGCGGCTCCGGCGGGCGCATGGCCGCGATGGCCAGCTCCGAGTCGATGACCCGCTCGCCGTCGGCGACCCGGCGGATGGCGTCGGCCAGCCGCTCCGGCGGCGCGTCCTTGGCCATGAACCCCCGTACGTGCACCTCCAGCGCCTGCTTCAGCAGCCCTGGGGTGCCGACGCCGGTCAGGATCAGCACGCCGCAGCCGGGCAGCTTGTCGTGCAGTTCGCCGGCGGCGGCGAGCCCGTCCATGCCCGGCAGGGCGATGTCGAGCACCGCCACGTCCGGACGGCACGACTGGGCGGCGGCCAGGATGCGGTCGCCCCGCTCGACCTCGGCGACGACCTCGATGTCCTCCTCGTAGGCCAGCAGCGCCACGAGCGCCCCTCGTACCAGGTTCATGTCCTCAGCGAGCAACGTTCGAATCACCATGGGGTCCTTGCGGTCGACCAGGCTTGCAACGTCTGCGGGCCACTCAATCCTGACGTAAAGCCCGCACTGTGGAAAGTCCTCCTAAGTGACGGTAAAGCCGCCGCCGGACAAGTGAACGCTCATTTGGGGAATGCTCATGGCCATGAAGCCTCGAGTGAAGCCCCTGCCTCCCGCGGAATGGGACGACTTTCAGCAGGCGAACCCCCAGAACGTGTTCACGACGCTGGGCCGGCACCCCGCGCTCTACCAGGGCTGGCTGCGCTTCGGCGGCGCGCTGCTCAACGGCACGCTGCCGGCCCGCGACCGCGAGCTGGCCATCCTGCGCACCGCCTTCCACAGCCGCAGCGCCTACGAATGGGTCCATCACGCCCGCATCGCCCGCGAGGTCGGCCTGACCGACGTCGAGATCGAGTCGGTCCGCCAGCTCGACGCCCTCTGGCCGGTCGAGGACCGCCTGGTGTTACAGGTGGCCGACGACCTCCACTACGCGGGCGACCTCACCGACGCCACCTGGGCGGCCCTGTGCGACCGCTACGACGAGGTGCGCAGGATCGAGCTGGTCGTCCTCGTCGCGCACTACGCCATGCTGGCGCTGGTGCTCAGGACGTTCGGCGTGCAGCTGGAGGAGTGAGCTCCCCTCACTCGTCCGTACGCGGCCCTCACGCGCCCGCCCGCGGCAGGATCATCGTCACGCCCGGGACCGAGCCGATCGAGGCCAGCGCCTTGCCCGCGTCGGCCAGGCCGATCGTCCGGGTGACGAGCTGGTCGGGGTGCAGGATCCCGGCCCTGATCAGCTCCAGCATGGGCGGGTAGGCGTGCGCGGCCATGCCGTGGCTGCCCAGCAGCCGCAGCTCGTGGCCGATCACGCGGTCCATCGGCACCGGCGTCGGGCCGCCCGGCAGCAGGCCGACCTGGACGTGCCGCCCCTGCCTGCGCAGGCTCTCGACCGAGGCCGCGCACGTGCGGGGGCTGCCCAGCGCGTCGAGCGAGACGTGCGCGCCGCCCCTGGTCAGCTCCCTGACCTGGGCCGCCGCGTCGCCGGCCGAGCCGTTGACGAAGTGCGTGGCCCCGGCCAACTCGGCCAGTTCCAGCGCGTCGGCGCTGATGTCCACGGCCACCACCCGCGCCCCGGACGCCACCGCGATCATCACGGCCGACAGCCCGACCCCGCCGCAGCCGTGCACCGCCACCCACTCTCCCGGACGCACCTCGCCCACCTGGACGACCGCCCGGAAGGCGGTGGCGAAGCGGCAGCCGAGCCCGGCGGCGGTGGCGTAGGCCATCTCCTCGGGGATCGGGACGAGGTTGACGTCGGCGTGGTCGACGGCGACGTACTCGGCGAAGGAGCCCCAGTGGGTGAAGCCCGGCTGGGTCTGCCGCTCGCACACCTGCTGCTCGCCCGTGGCGCAGGCCGCGCAGGTGCCGCAGGCGCAGATGAACGGCACGGTCACCCGCGCCCCCGGGAGCCAGCCGCGCACGTCGGGGCCCACGGCCTCGATCACGCCCGCCAGCTCGTGGCCGGGCACGTGGGGGAGGACCTTGATGTCGGGGTCGTGCCCCTGCCAGCCGTGCCAGTCGGAGCGGCACAGCCCGGTCGCCTCGACCCGGATCACCGCCCCGCCGGGCGCGGGGGTGGGATCGGGCAGCTCGCGCACGTCGAGCTCCCCGCCGAAGACGTCAAAGGCAACCGCTCGCATCTCATGAGCTTAGAGTGAGTCGCCGCAGGTCGCGCAAGGCCCGGTGGGAGGGCGAGCCGGGTTCGGTGGTGTAGAGCACCAGCCGCAGGTCGTCGCGGTCGGGCACCGGGAGCACCTGGCAGACGGCGTCGATCGTGCCGACGACCGGATGGGTGACCTGTTTGCGCTGCTCCCTGCGCACCTCCACCTCGTGCCGGGCCCACAGCTCGGCGAACTCGGGGCTGAGCGCCAGCATCTCGGCCACCAGCGCCTGCAGCGCCCGGTCGTCGGGGTAGCGGCCGGCGGCCACCCGCAGGTCGGCGACCGAGGCGCGGGCGAAGCGGCTCTTCTCCTCGTCCGACAGGTGCTCGGCGATGCCGGGCGACCTGAACACCCAGCGGATCACGTTGCGCCCGTCGGGCGGCAGGGAGTCCAGGTCGCCCATGAGCAGGCCGGCGAGGGGGTTCCAGGCGCGCAGGTCGTAGCGGGCGTCCAGGACGTAGGCGGGGACGTCCTCCAGGAAGGCGAGCAGGTGCAGGATGCCCGCGGGCACGTCCTCCCTGATCCGGGGCGTCTCCAGCACCTGGCCGGCCAGCCGGAACAGGTGGGCGCGCTCGTCCTGGTCCAGCATGAGCGCCCGGCCGAGAGCGCCGAGCACCTGCCGCGACGGGTGCGGGCCCCGGCCCTGCTCCAGCCGGATGTAGTAGTCGATCGACATTCCGGCGAGCTGGGCCACCTCCTGGCGGCGCAGGCCGGGCGTGCGACGGCGTCCGCCGCCGGGCAGGCCCACGTCGGACGGGGTGACGCGGGCGCGCCTGCTGCGCAGGAAGCCGGCCAGTTCGCGCTGATGGGCACCTCCGTCAAGGTGAACGCCGCCAACCCGGGCTACTGCGCCACCGACCTCAACGCCCACACCGGCTTCCGCACCGCCGAGCAGGGCGCGGCCATCGCCGTACGGCTGGCCACCCTGGACGCAGACGGCCCGACCGGCGCCTACCTGGAGGACGCGGGACCGATCGGCTGGTGAGGTGTGGACACTTGCGTACTGGACAGAAGGGGGCGATGGGACGAGATCTGGACAAAGAGCGGTTCTCCGAGGCGGAGTACGCGCGCTTCGGAGAACGCATCCGGGAGCAGCTCGGCACTCTTCGCGAGCTGCTCGAAACCCCTGGCTTCGGCCAGGGGCCGGCCACCATCGGGGCCGAACTGGAGCTGTTCCTCATTGACGGGCAAGGACGGCCGCTGCCGCGCAACGACGAGGTGCGGGACAAGCTCGACGACCCGCGCGTCGTGCTCGAACTGGGCCGCTTCAACATCGAGGTCAACCTCACCCCGATGCCCCTGGCCGGCGCGCCCTTCGAGCGTATGGGGGCCGAGATCCAGGAGACCGTGACCAAGGTGGACGCCGCCGTGGAGGACGGCGGCGCGCTGCCGATCGGCATCCTGCCCACGCTGGCCGCCGAGGACTTCACCATCGGCGCGATGAGCGACCAGAACCGCTACCGGGCCATGAGCAGGGGCATCAGGCGGCTGCGGCTGGAACCGTTCCTCGTCAAGATCGAGGACCTGGAGCTGTCGGTGGAGGACGTGATCCTGGAAAGCGCCAACACCTCCTGGCAGGTGCACATCCGCACCCCGCCCGACCGCTTCGCCCGGCTGTTCAACGCCGCCCAGCTCGCCATCGGGCCGGTGCTGGCCGCGTGCGGCAACTCGCCGTTCTTCCTGGGCAGGCAGTTGTGGGCGGAGACGCGGATCGCGCTGATGGAGGAGGCGGCCGACGACCGCGACGTGGAGCGGCGCGGGCGCCGGGACGGGCGGGTCACGTTCGGCTCGGACTGGGTGCGGGAGGGCGCGCACGAGCTGTTCGAGCGGTACGTCCAGGACTACGAGCCGATCGTGCCCGACCTGTCCGACGACGCCGCGCCGCACGAGGTGCCCGAGCTGCGGCTGCACCAGGGCACGATCTGGCAGTGGAACCGGCCCGTCTACGACCCGGCCGACGGCGGCCACCTGCGGGTCGAGATGCGCGCGCTACCCGCCGGGCCCTCGTGCGCGGACATGACCGCGAACACGGCGTTCCTGCTGGGGCTGACGTTGTCGCAGGCCGAGCGGGACCTGACCGGCTACCGGTTCGCCGAGGCGTACCAGAACTTCTACCGCGCCGCCCAGGACGGGCTGGAGGCCAAGCTGACCTGGCCGGGGCTGGACGGCGAATTCGAGGCCGCCGACCTGGTGCTCAGGCTGCTGCCCGAGGCGCGGGCGGCGCTGCTGGCGGCCGGGGTGACCCCGCACGACGCCGACACCGCGCTGGACGTCATCGCCCAGCGCACCCGGCTGCGGCGCACCGGCGCGGTCTGGCAGCGCGAGGCGCTGGCGCGCTTCGGCGGCGACCGGGAACGGCTCGTGCGCCGCTACCGCGAGCTGGCCCTGTCGGGCCTGCCGGTGCACCTGTGGGACTGAACTGGGACTGAACGCCAACAAATGCCGTCGCGCGTCCGTCAAACTACTCCGAGAGACGGACGGAGTGAGGCAGATATGGCGGCGACGGGGATGGTACCGGCCGACAAGGCGCCCTACGCGTTAACGCGGGCCACGGGGACGCTGGCCACGGGGGCGGCGAAGCTGGCCGGGGAGATCGGCGCGACCGGGGTCGAGGCCCTGCTGGCCCACGCCAACAGGACCGCCGTCCACAAGGGCGCGACGGCGGCGCTGGGCTCGATGCGGCCCAGGCCGGCGGACTGGTACGCCTTCGACGCGAAAGACCAGGACACGGTCGACTGGTACCCGCAGGGCGTGACCTGCGGCGAGGAGTCCGGCGCCATCGGCGTGCCGGTGCTGCTGGTGAGCTGGTACTTCAAGCCGGCGGCGGGCGAGCGGGGGATCAGGGTGTCGTTCCTGAGCCCCCGGACCCTGAAGTACCAGCACGCGCTGCTGGTCGAGGCCAGGCCCGACGGCTCGTACGGGCCGATCGACGTGCACGCGGGCGGCCTGGCCTGCCACGGCGACCTGCTCTACGTCGCCGACACCTACAACGGCCTGCGCGTCTTCGATCTGGGCAACCTGCTCGACCTGCGCACCGCCCAGCCCGACCTGGGCGACCCCGCGCGCATCGGGCGCTCCGGCGGCAGGTTCCACGCCTTCGGCTACCGGTACCTGCTCCCGCAGACCGACTGCTGGAAGCTCGCGCGCGGCGGGCCGCACTTCTCGTTCCTGTCGGTCGACCGCAGCGGCGGCACGCCCGCGCTGGTGGCGGGCGAGTACCGGGAGAACGACCCCGGCGGGTGGGTCGCCCGCTGGAACCTGCCGCTGACCGACGGCACCCCCAAGGACGCCTTCGTCATGGGCCACCCCAAGATCCAGGGCGCGGTCTCGTGGGGCGGCAAGTGGTACCTGAGCCAGGCGGCCGACGCCGCCACCAACGGCAAGCTGCTCGTCCACAGCGGCGACAAGCTGCTGACCAGGCCCTACCCGATCGGGCCCGAGGACCTGACGGTGCGCGGCGGCAAGGTGTGGAGCGTCACCGAGTTCCGGAACAAGCGCATCGTCTTCGGCGTCGAGCTCTGATCCAGGCGGGCTCAGCCCTCCATGTGCGCGCGCAGGACCTCGCGGTAGCGGCGGTCGAAGGCGTCGTAGCGGGCCCGCAGGGCGGCTCCCGGCCAGCTCGCGGGCAGCAGCTCGGCGGGCAGCAGCGGGTCGGCCAGCAGGTGGCGCAGCACGGCGGCCGAGACCAGGAAGCCCTCGGCCAGCCCGTCGGCCCGGTCGAGCGCCCGCTCCAGCCGGCCCGCCTCGGCCGCCCAGCCGTCGAGGTCCCACAGCAGCGGGGTGGGGTCGCCGTGCGGGCGGCCGTCGATCAACGTGCACTGCGCGGTGACGGTCTCGGGCCACTCGCGCACCAGGTTGGCCGGACGCAGCCAGGTGCCCTCGCGCAGCTCGCCCATGCGCAGCGCGGACATCGTGTGCCGGAAGGCGGCCCGGTCGGCCGGGGCGCGCCGCTCGGCGGTGACCACCGCCACCTCCCACGTGCCGTCCCACGGCCTGGTGTGCGGGTCGCGGCTCTCGTCCTGCCGGGCCTGGCGCTCGACGAGCCGCTCGGACAGCGTGTAGCGGCCGCCCTGCTGCGTCAGGTCGCCGGCCGCCACCATGCGCGACAGCGCCACCCGGACCGTGCCCTCGGCGATGCCGAACAGCGCGCCGATGCGCACCAGGTGGCGGGCGGGCAGGCGGGGCGGGTGGCTGCCGAGCAGTGCGCTCAGCACCGCCGACCGGGCGCTGAGTGAGGTGTTACGGTCTTCCATCGCGTGTTGATTATATGTAACACTCGCGAGTATGGGCCGGTATCTCATCGAACCTTTCGACCACAGCGACCGCTACGCCACCGAGCGCTACCAGGGGGCGGCCGGGCGCAACTGGTGGACCTGCGACCCCACGCTGCGCCTGCTCATGCGGCGCCACCTCGGCGACGGCTTCGCCTGGGCCGAGCCCCACCTCGAACGGCTCGGCGCACTGATGGGCGGCCTGGTCGCCGAATGCGCCGAGGAGACCGACCGCAACCCGCCCCGCCTGGAGAAGTACGACAAGTGGGGCAGGGACGTCAGCCGGGTCGTCATGCCGCCGTCCTTCCAGGCCGCGCGCGCGGCGCTCATGGAGGACAACTTCACCTCGCCGTCGTTCGCCGAGGAGGCACGGGCGAACGGGGCGGACCCGGCCGCGCTGGCGGCGGCCTGGACGTACCTGCTCGACCAGGCCGACATCGGGATGGGCTGCGCACTCGGCACCGGCGGGGACATGGTGGTCTCGCTGGCCGAGAAGCACGCGCCGCCGGACGTGCGCGACCGGGTCCGGGAGATCTTCGCCGACGGCTACTACTCCGGCGAGGCCGCCCAGATGTTCACCGAACGCACCGGCGGCTCCGACCTGGCCGCCCTGGAGGCGTGGGCCGAGCCCGACGGGGAGGCGTGGCGGCTGACCGGGTTCAAGTGGTTCGCCTCCAACGCCAACGGCTCGGCGTTCGTGGTGCTCGCCCGCACGCCGGACGGGTCGGTGGCGCCGTTCCTGGCGTTGTGGGAGCGGCGCGACGGCTCGCGCAACGGGGTGCGCATCCGGCGGCTGAAGGACAAGCTGGGCACCCGCTCGGTCGCCTCGGCCGAGGTCGAGTTCACCGACGCCGAGGCGTTCCTGCTGGCCGGGCGGGGCTCCGGCTCCGGGCTCGGCACGATGATGAAGCTCACCAACGCCTCCCGGCTGGGCGTGGCCATGATGGGCGTCGGCGTGGCCAGGCGGGCCCTGGTCGAGTCGATCTGCTACGCGCGCTCCCGCGAGGCGTTCGGCCGCCCGCTCATCGACCAGCCGCTGATGCGCCGCAAGCTGGCCGAGCTGATCGTCGAGGTCGAGGCGGCCCAGGCGATGGTGTTCGACGGCCTGGTCGGCCCCCGGCTGCGGCTCGGGCCCGCGCTGATCAAGCTGCGCGCCGCCCGGCTCGGCCTGACGGCGGCCAGCGACGCGATCGAGGTGCACGGCGGCAACGGCTACATCGAGCAGTGGCCGGTGGCCAGGCTGCTGCGCGACGCCCAGGTCAACCCCATCTGGGAGGGCGGCGACAACATCCTGTGCCTGGACGTGCGCCGCGCCATGCTCCGCGAGGAGGCCCACGTGCCGTTCCTGGCCCGCCTGCGCGCCCTGGCCACCTCCGACCTGGTGCACGCGCGGATCGACGACCTGTCCAAGGCCGTCGCGGCCTGGCACGGGCTCGACCCGGCGCTCGCCGAGGAACGCCTCTACCCGCTGGCCCAGTTCATGGCCGACGTCTACGCCGCCGCCCTGCTGGAGGACCAGGCCGGCTGGGGCCTCGACGACGGGCGCAAGGCCCTGGTCGCCCGCCTGTACGCCGAGGCGCACCTGGCCGAGCGCGGCCCGCTGCGCGGCATCGACGCCCCCGCCGCCGACCACTTCGACGCGTTGCTGGCCGGGGCCCTCGCCTGAGGGTACGCTCGGCAGGTTTCCCGGAGGAGGGTCGCATGACCGTACGCGTCGAGCGCGAGGGGCCCGTCACCACCGTCGTGATCAGCAGGCCGCAGGCGCGCAACGCGGTGGACAGGAAGACCGCCGACGCGCTCACGGACGCGTTCGCCGGCTTCGAGCGCTCCGACGCGGCCGTGGCGGTGTTGTGGGGCGAGGGCGGCACGTTCTGCGCAGGGGCCGACCTCAAGGCGCTGGACAACCACGTCGGCGAGGACGGCGACGGCCCCATGGGGCCCACCAGGATGCGCCTGTCCAAGCCGGTGATCGCGGCCGTCGCCGGGCACGCCGTGGCCGGCGGGCTGGAGCTGGCCCTCTGGTGCGACCTGCGGGTGGCCGAGGAGGACGCGGTGTTCGGCGTCTTCTGCCGCCGCTGGGGCGTGCCGCTGATCGACGGCGGCACGGTGCGGCTGCCCCGGCTCGTCGGCGCCTCCCGCGCCATGGACATGATCCTCACCGGGCGCGCGGTGAGCGCCCCGGAGGCCCGTGACATGGGCCTGGTCAACCGCCTGGTGCCCACCGGCACGGCCCGGCGGCACGCCGAGGAGCTGGCCGCGCGGATCGCCGCGTTCCCGCAGGCGTGCCTGCGCGGCGACCGCATGTCGCTGCTGGAGCAGCACGGCCTGCCCGAGGACGAGGCCATGCGCAACGAGCTGCGCCACGGCCTGGTCGCGCTGCCGGACGCCGCGGAGGGCGCCGCCAGGTTCGCCGCCGGCGCCGGCCGCCACGGCGACCCCGCCTAGCACGGCACCGGCGGGCGTCGCCTGGCCGGGCGCGGCCTTTTCGAGACGTGCCGGCTAGCCGGGTGGCTGGTCGGCGGCGTCGATCGCGCGCTGGTAGCGGCTCGTCAGCGTGCGCAGCGCGGCCACCAGCTCCGGCGAGTCCTCGACCGTGAAGTCCGCGCCGAGCAGGCCCAGGTGGAGGGCGAGCATCTCCGGATGGTCCGAGCCCGGCTCGAACACGCACCGGTCCTCGCCCAGCGGCCGCACGTCCACCGGGATCGGCAGCCGGTCGCGCACGTGCGAGGCGGGCGCGTGCACGATCACCCGCGCCCGGTAGCGCCAGGTCGCCTCGCCGGCCCCGCGGGCCACCCGCGCCGTGATCTCGTGGTCGGGCGGCAGCTCGCGGGGCGTGAAGCGCGGCCCCGCGGGCGTCCGCGGCTCGATCCGGTCGACCCGGAAGGTGCGCCAGGCGTCCCGGTCGAGGTCCCAGGCCACCAGGTACCAGCGCCGCCGGTCGTGCACCAGGCGGTACGGCTCCACCGAACGCGTGGTGGCCGCCCCGGAATGCGCCCGGTAGTCGAACCGCAGCCGCTCATGGTCGCGGCACGCGCTCGCGATCACGGTCAGCACGTCGGGATCCACCTGCGCGCCGCGCGACGGCATCGGCAGCGCGTACGACTGGAAGGCGCTCACCCGGTGACGCAGCCGCGCCGGCAGCACCTGCTGCAGCTTGGCCAGCGCCCGCATCGAGGTCTCCTCGATCCCGGCGATCGAGCCGCTCGCGGCGGTGCGCAGGCCGATCGCGACCGCCACCGCCTCGTCGTCGTCCAGCAGCAGCGGCGGCAGGGCGCCGTCCGAGCCGAGCCGGTAGCCGCCGGCCACGCCCGGCCGCGCGTCGACCGGGTAGCCGAGCGCGCGCAACCGGCCGACGTCGTTGCGGACGGTGCGGGTGGTGACGCCGAGCCGGGCGGCCAGCTCGGTGCTCGTCCAGTCGCGCCTGGCCTGGAACAGGGACAGCAGGCGCAGCAGCCGCGCCGAGGTTTCCAGCATTCTTCGATCCTGACGACAATCTAGGAACGATCCTTTCCGCGAATGTTCCTAGTCTTCTCCGCATGAGCGCAAGAGCACTCATGGCCGAGCCGTTCACAAGGAGAAGCGCCGTGCGCGACGAGATCCAGCCCTTCCGCGTCGAGATCCCCCAGGCCGACGTGGACCACCTGCACGACCGGCTCGCCCACGCCCGCTGGCCCGGCGAGCTGCCCGGCGTCGGATGGACCCGCGGCATGCCGCTCGGCCACCTGAAGGAGCTCGCCGGGTACTGGCGCACGCGGTACGACTGGCGCGCCCAGGAGGCCCGGCTCAACCGGTTCCCGCAGTTCACCACCGAGATCGACGGCCAGCGCATCCACTTCCTGCACGTCAGGTCCGACCGGCCCGACGCCAGGCCGCTGCTGATCACCCACGGCTACCCGAGCTCCGTCGCCGAGTTCCTGCACCTGATCGAGCCGCTGGTCGACCCGGACGAGGGCCCGGCCTTCCACGTCGTCGCGCCGTCGCTGCCCGGCTACGCCTTCTCCACGCCGCTGGGCGGGACCGGCTGGTCGATGGGGCGCACCGCCCGCGCCTGGGCCGAGCTGATGGGCCGCCTCGGCTACGAGCGGTACGGCGTGCACGGCGGCGACGTCGGCGCGGGCGTGTCCGGCCTGGTCGCCGGCCTCGACGGCGAGCACGTCGTCGGCGTGCACGTGGTGACCGATCCGTTCACCGCCGCGAGCGTCGCCACCTTCATGCCGGGGATGGCCGACCGGCTCGACGCCGACGACCCGGTCGACAAGCTGATCCTGAGCCGGATGGACGCCTTCCAGCAGGACGGCTCCGGCTACCTGGCGATCCAGAACAGCCGGCCGCAGACCATCGGCTACGGCCTGGCCGACTCGCCGCTGCTGCAGCTCGCCTGGATCGCCGAGAAGGTCCACGAATGGACCGACCTGCCGGTCGACCGCGACCAGCTGCTCACCACCGTCAGCCTGTACTGGTTCACCGGCTCCGGCGCCTCCGCCGCGCACACCCTGTACGAGCAGGCCCACTCCGCCGACTGGGGCGCGCCGCCCGCCGTGCCGCAGGGGTTCGCGGTCTTCGGCGCCGACGAGACCGTGCGCCGGCTGGTGCCCGCGCCGGCCGGCGCCCACTGGAGCGAGTTCGAGCGCGGCAGGCACTTCCCCGCGATGGAGGCCCCCGCCCTGCTGGCGGCCGACCTGCGGGCCTTCTTCGGGCCGCTGCGATGAGCGACGTGCTGAGCCGGCGTCGACTCAACCGGGCCACGCTGGCCCGCCAGTACCTGCTGAAACGCGCGCCGGGCCGGGCGATCGACGCGATCGAGCATCTGGGCGGCATGCAGTCCCAGGCGCCGCTGGCCCCGTACGTGGGGTTGTGGACCCGTCTGCGGGGCTTCGCGCCGGGGGAGCTGTCGGAGCTGACCGAGCAGCGCCAGGTGGTGCGGCTGCACCTGATGCGCAACACCGTGCACCTCGTCAGCGCGCGCGACTGCCTGGGCTGGCGCGCGCTGTTCCGCCCGCTGCACGCCGCCGGCTTCCGCGCGCACTGCCGCCACGGCCTCGGCGACGCGGACCGGGAGGCGCTGCTCGAACAGGCCGGGCGGCTGCTGGCGGAGCGGCCGCGCACCCGCGGCGAGCTGGGCAGGCTGCTCGCGCGGAGCCGGCCGGGCGCCGACCCGAGCGCGCTGGCCTACGCGGTCACGCATCACCTCGCGCTGTGCCAGGTGCCGCCGCGGGGCGTCTGGGGCGGCACCGGACCGGCCGCGTGGGCGCCGGTGGAGAGCTGGCTGGGCGCGCCGCTGCGCCCGGTGCCGGTGGACGCGCTGGTGCTGCGCTATCTCGGCGCGTTCGGCCCGGCGAGCGTCGCGGACGTCCAGCTGTGGTCCGGGCTGACCCACCTGCGCGAGGTGGTGGAGCGGCTGCCCCTGCGGGTGCTCCGCGGGGAGGAGCGGCAGGTGCTGTACGACCTGCCCGACGCGCCCCGCCCGGCCGAGGACGTGCCCGCCCCGCCCAGATTCCTCCCCGAATACGACAATCTGCTGCTGTCACACAAGGACCGGACCCGGGTGATTCCCGGCAACCGCCCCGTCCCGCTCCCCCCGGGCAACGGCGCGACCACCGGCACCTTCCTGGTCGACGGCATGTGGCAGGGCACCTGGCGGATCCGGGACCGGACGCTGCGCATCCGGCCGTTCACCCCGTTGCGCCGTACGGATCGCGACGCCCTGCTGACCGAGGCCGCCCGGTTGTGCGCCTTCCTGGAGCCCCGGGCGACGTGCGACCTGGTCCTCGACGAACCGTAGGCCGGTCAGCCCAGAACCGGGAAGTTGGACCTGATGACGCTCAGCGGGTCGCGGGCGCGCTTGAGGTCGCGCAGCCGGGCCAGCGTCTCCGGCGAGAACGCCGCCGCCGCCTGCTCCCCGCCGTGCAGCATCGTGAACGGACGCCGCCCGGTGCTGAACGGCACCAGCGACTTGCCGAGCCGTTCCATCCGCTCCGCCACCTCCGGCGACGGCAGGCCCAGCGCGTGCACGAGGTACGGCTCCGCCAGCCGCTCCACCGCGCCCCCGCCCTCGACCGGCCTGGCCACGGCCCCGCCCAGGTGCCGGACCTGCACCGCCAGCAGCGGCTCGATCGGCTCGCCGGCCAGCACACCGGCGACCTCGTCGTCCAGCCTGGTCAGCAGCTCGGTGTGGCCCACGCCCGGGCTCGGGTCGACCGGCTCGTCGCAGATCGAGGCCAGCTCGGCCACCGGCAGCCGCCGCCTGGTGTCGGCGATCGCCCCGCCCACCGCCTCGAACGGCCGCAGCAGCGCCCCGGGATCGGCCCCGAGGTAGGTGCAGTCGGCCATGACGAAGCCGGGGGCGCCGGGCGGCGTCAGGAGCTGGAGCCACACCGACAGCTCCTCCGGCGCGTCGGCGGTGACCTCGCGGAAGGCCGCCATGACCTGCTCGGCGCGGTCGGCCGGCCAGATGATCCGGCCGCCGTACAGCATGGGCGCGGGGTGCAGGTCGAACTCCAGCGCCGTCACGATCGCGAAGTCGCCGCCGCCGCCGCGCAGGGCCCAGAACAGCTCGGGGTCGCGCTCGGCGGTCACCCTGACCCGGCCGCCGTCGGCGTCCACGGCCTCGACGGCGCGCACGCTGTCGGCGGCGAAGCCGTACTTGCGGCTGAACCAGCTCAGGCCGCCGCCCAGGGTGTAACCGGTCACGCTGACCACCGGCGAGCTGCCCGCCAGGCCGGTCAGCCCGAGCGGGCTCGCGGCCGCCAGCACCTCGCCCCACTGCACGCCCGCGCCGACGCGCGCCACGCCGTCGCGGATCTCCACCCCGCCCAGCCGGCCGGTACGCAGCAGGATCGTCCCCTCGGTGTCGCCCGACGCGCCGTGGCCGCTCGGCTGCGCGGTGACCGCCAGGCCGTGCAGGCGGGCGTAGCCGATCACGGCGGCCACGTCGTCGGCGTCGGCCGCCTCGACCACCGCGCGCACCGGCTGGTCAACTGCCACGTTCCAGGGACGTCGCGCCTGGTCGAAGCCGTCGTCGCCGGGGAGCAGCACCGGGCCGGCCGTCATGTTCCTCAGTTCGTTCATGTGATCGATGATGCGTCATCCCACTTGCGTGGGAATTGGGGTTGACTTGAGGTCTGTGGAGTTCAGACTTTTCGGGCCGCTTGAGGTGGACGACGCCGACGGCGTCCGGCTCGACCTCGGCACCCGCAAGCAGCGCGCGGTGCTGGCCATGCTGGCGCTGGAACCGGGCCGCATCGTGCCGCTGGACCGGCTGATCGACGAGCTGTGGGCGGGGGAGGCCCCGGCCAGGGCCACCGCCACGCTCCAGGCGTACGTGTCGCACCTGCGGCGGGTGCTCGAACCCGGACGCAGGCCGCGCACGCCGCCCCGGGTGCTGCTCACCCGCGAGCCCGGCTACCTGCTGGACATCGCGCCCGGCCAGACGGACGTCGCCCGCTTCGCCTCCTGGACCGCCGACGGCGCCCGGCTGGTGCGGCGGGGACGGCACGGCGAGGCGGCGCGGGTGCTCGACCGGGCGCTCGGCCTGTGGCGCGGCCAGCCGCTGGCCGAGTTCCCCGGGCTCGCGCCCGAGGTGCCGGCCCGGCTGGAGCAGCTGCGGCTGGCGGCCGAGGAGGACCTGCTGGAGGCGCGGCTGGAGCTGGGCGAGGCCACCGTGCCCGACCTGGAGGCGCTGGCCGAGGCGTACCCGTACCGGGAGCGGGCGTGGCGGCTGCTGGTGCTCGGGCTCTACCGGGCGGGCCGGCAGGCCGACGCGCTGGCCGCCCTGCGCCGGGTGCGCGGCCTGGCTGGCCGGACGGCTGGGCATCGAGCCGGGACCGGAGCTCAGACGCCTGGAACAGGCCGTCTTCGACCAGTCCCCGGCGCTGGACGTCCCCGGCGCGACGACCGCCCGCCCGGCGGCGGACCGGAGGGCGGAGGCCGCCCCGGAGCCGCCGACGGTGGCGGGCCGGCGCGCCGGGGAGCGGCTGGTGGGACGGGAGGCGGAGCTGCGGACCCTGGAGGAGCTGCTGGGCGCGGCGCGGGCCGGGCGCGGCGGGCTGGCGCTGGTCACCGGCGAGCCGGGCATCGGCAAGACCAGCCTGGCCAGGGCCGCCGCCGACCTGGCCGCCGCCCGCGGATTCCGGGTGGAGTGGGGCAGGTGCCTGGACGACGCCAGGGCCCCGGCGTTCTGGCCGTGGACGCGCGCGGGCATGATCCCGCCGTCGCCGCACGCCGAGCTGTTCGACCTCTACGACGCCGTGCTCGACTCGCTGCGCGGCGGCCCGCTGCTGCTGGTGCTGGAGGACCTGCACTGGGCCGACGCCTCCTCGCTGAAGCTGCTCGGCCACGTCGCAGGCGAGCTGGCGGGCACGTCCGCCCTGGTGCTGGCCACGCTCAGGCCCGAGCCGGACGGCCACCCGGCCCAGCTCCGCGAGACCCTGGCCGCCCTGTCCAGGGAGGGCCGCAGGCTGCCGCTCGCGCCGTTCGACGCCGACGGGGTGCGCGACTTCCTGCGCCTGCGCGAGGTGAGCGCCGACCCCGGGGAGCTGCTCGACCGCTCCGGCGGCAATCCGTTCTACCTGACCGAGCTGCTGCGGCTGCCCGAACGTGAACGCCATCTCGTCCCGCCCGGCGCACGCGACGTGATCGCCCGCAGGCTCGCCAGGCTGCCCGGGACGACGCTGGACCTGCTCAGGGCCGCCGCCGTCGCGGGCCGCGAGGTCGAGGTGGACCTGCTGGCCGCGCTCGTGGAGCAGCCGGTCGAGGACGTCATGACCGGCCTGGAGCCGGCCCTGGCCGCCGGGCTGCTGACCGAGGCCGCCGGCTACCGCTTCTCGCACGCCCTCGTCCGCCAGGCCCTCGACGCCGGCCTGACCACGCTCGCCCGCGCCCGGCTGCACCTGCGCGCCGGCCTGCACCTGGAGAGCGTGCCCGGCGCCGACCCGGCGCTGCTGGCCGACCACTTCGCCGCGGCGGCCCGGCTGGGCGGCGCGCCCAAGGCCGTCACGCACGCCTGCGAGGCCGCCGCCCAGGCCGCCGCCCGGCACGGCCACCAGGAGGCCGTCGAGCTGTGGGAGCTGGCGCTCGCCCACCTCCCGCCCGGCGACTCGCCGCGGCGCTGCCGGCTGCTCACCGAGCTGGGCCGGGCCCGCCGCAGCCTGGGCGACGCCGCCGGTGCCCACCGCGACCTGGACGAGGCCGTCGCCCAGGCCCAGCGGCTCGGCGACCGGGACGCGCTGGTGGCCGCCGTCTCGGTGTTCGGCGGGCTGTCGGTGTGGAACTGGCGGCCGTACGGCGTCGTGGACGAGACGATGGTCGCGCTGCTGGAGGACCTGCTCGCCGGCGGCCTGGACCCGGCGTCCAGGGCGGCGCTGCTCGGCACGCTCGGCATCGAGCTGCACTACGGCCCGCGCCGCGCGGAGGGCGAGCGGCTGGCGCTGGAGGCCGTCGATCTGGCCCGCGGCCTGGACGACCCGATGGTGCTGGCCAAGGCGCTGAACAACTACCTGATCGCCGGGTTCGTCCCGGGCCGCAACGACGCGCGGCGCAGGGCGGCCGAGGAGATGCTGGCCGTGCCCGGCCTGCCCAGGGAGGCCCGGCTGGTCGGGCGCGTCCTGCGCATGTCGTGCCTGCTGCGCGCGGGCGACCTGGCCGAGTGGGCCAGGGACCTGGACCGCTGCGAGCAGCTCCTGCACGAGGTCGCCCGGCCCGAGCTGGAGGCCATGGTCCGCGTCTCCCAGACCGCCGCGCACACCCTGCACGCCCGCTGGGACGAGGCCGAGGCCCTGCTCGGCCGCTTCCCCGGGCTCGCGTTCGGCGGCAGCCTGTGGGGGATCGAGGCGCGCCGCCTGGGCACGCCCGACCCCGCCGAGCTGTACGAACGGCTGCTGCCCAGCGCCGGTCAGCTCATCGTCATGGGCATGGGCAGCGCCGCCTGGGGCTCGGTGCACGACGTGCTGGCCGAGCTGGCCCGGTGGCTCGGCCGCGGACGGGAGGCGCGCGAGCACAACGAGGCCGCCGTCGAGCTGCACCGGCGGCTCGGGCTGACCTACTGGGAGGCGCGCAGCCGGGGGTGGCGTCCCGGCTGACTGTCGGACCCGCCGCGTATCGTGATCTCATGCCTGACATCGAGGTCGCGGGCCGTTCCGTCCGCGTCACCAGCCCCGACAAGGTGGTCTTCCCGCAGTCCGGCCACACCAAGCTCGACCTGATCCGGTTCTACCAGGCGGTCGGCGAGGCGGCGCTGCGCGGCGTGCACGGGCGGCCGATGGTGCTCAAGCGGTTCGTCCACGGCATCGAGCAGGAGGCGTTCTTCCAGAAGCGCGCGCCGGCCAAGCGGCCCGACTGGATCGAGGTGGCCGAGCTGCGCTACCGGTCCGGGCTGAGCGCCGAAGAGGTGGTCTGCACCGATCTGGCGCAGTTGCTCTGGGTGGTCAACCTGGGCTGCGTCGACCTCAACCCCCATCCGGTCCGCGCCGACGACCTGGCCAGGCCCGACGAGCTGCGCATCGACCTCGACCCCGTCCCGGGCGTCGAGTGGGCCGACGTGCTGGCGACCGCGCAGGTGGCGCGCGAGGTGCTGGCCGACCACGGGCTGGTCGCCTGGCCCAAGACGTCCGGGTCGCGGGGCTTCCATGTCTATGCCCGGATCGACCGGCGGTGGTCGTTCGCCCAGGTGCGCAAGGCGGCCGAGACCGTGGCGCGCGAGGTCGAGCGGCGGGCCCCCGACCTGGCGACCAGCCGGTGGTGGAAGGAGGAGCGCCACGGCGTGTTCGTCGACTTCAACCAGAACGCCTACGACCGCACGGTCGCCTCGGCGTACTCGGTGCGGGCGGTGCCCGACGCCCGCGTGTCCACCCCGCTGAGCTGGGAGGAGGTGCCCGGCTGCCGGCCCGAGGAGTTCACCGTCGACACCGTGCCGAAGCGGCTGGCCGAGCTCGGCGACCCGTGGGAGGACATCGACCTGCACGCCGGCTCGCTCGACGGCCTGCTGGAGCTGGCCGAGGAGCTCGGGCCCGCGCCCAAGCCGCCCAAGGGCAGCGGGCGCAGGCAGCAGACCATGCCGGTCATCGAGATCGCCAGGGCCCAGCACAAGGAGGAGGCCCTGGCCGGGCTCGACCGCTGGAAGGCCCGCCACCCCGAGGTCGCGGCCCTGCTGGAGCCCGCCGACGTGCTGGTCGACGGCATGCGCGGGCGCAGCAGCGTGTGGTACCGGATCCGGGTCAACCTCCAGCACGTGCCGGAGGGCGAGCGGCCGGCGCAGGAGCCGCTGGAGGTCGACTACGACCCCTGGCAGGGCGCGGGCGGCCCCTGACTCCTCGCCGGCGAGTGGAGGTCAGCGTCCGGAGACGAGGTTGCCGAGGCGGGCGTACAGCGAGGTGCCGGTGCCGCGGTCGTTCTCGTGGCGGTCGGCGGCCCGGAACAGCGTGTAGATGAGCTGCACGCCCGCCCACCGCAGCGGCTCCGGCTCCCACTGCCGCACCTGCCGGCCCACCCACGGCAGCGCCGTCAGCTCGGTGTCCCGCCGCAGCACCAGGTCGCGCAGCGTGCGCCCGGCCAGGTTCGTGGTGGTGACGCCGCTGCCGACGTACCCGCCGGCCCAGCCCAGCCCGCTCGCGTGGTCGAGGTGCACGGTCGAGCACCAGTCGCGCGGCACGCCGAGCACCCCGCACCACGAGTGCTGCACCCGCGCGTCGGCCGCCGCCGGGAAGAGCTTCACCAGCATCCGCCACAGCAGCGCCACCGTCCGCGCCTGGGTGGCCCCCCGGCGGTCGGTCCGCGACCCGAACCGGTACGGCACCCCCCGCCCGCCGATCGCGATCCGGTCGTCTGCCGTGCGCTGGGCGTAGACGTAGGCGTGGGCCTGGTCGCCGAGCAG
This sequence comes from Nonomuraea sp. NPDC001636, assembly GCF_040298265.1. Lineage (NCBI taxonomy): Bacteria > Bacillati > Actinomycetota > Actinomycetes > Streptosporangiales > Streptosporangiaceae > Nonomuraea > Nonomuraea sp. NPDC001636. The sequence goes on along the minus strand of NZ_JBEOZT010000013.1, from coordinate 40,907 downwards.
CTCGTTCCCGGCCCAGCCGATGTGCTTCCACACCTCGGCGGGCAGCGGCTCGGTGACGATCATGGAGCTGTTCATCGGCAGCCACTGCCGGTGCTGCCCGGCCAGTGACGCGGTGAAGCCCTCGGTGGCGCGGATGACGTAGTCGGCCGAGACGATGCCGAGCGGCGTGTGCGCGGTCGCCTTGCCGCCGCCCACCCGCGGCCGGATCTCGGTCACCGTCGTGCCCTCGAAGACGTCCACGCCCAGCGCGGCCACGGCCGAGGCCAGCCCGACGGCGAGCTTGGCCGGCTGCACGCGGGCGCAGTGCGGCGAGTACGCGGCCTCCAGCGTGCCCGCCACCTGGAGGCGTTCGCGCTGCTCGTCGCGGCCCATCAGCCGCATGTCGTCCTCGCCGTAGCCCCAGGAGCGCAGGTCGGCGACCTCCTCGCGGAGCCGCCGCCGCTGGGCCGGGTTGGTCGCCACGTGCACGAGACCGCCCTTGTGCACGTCGGCGTCGATGCCCTCGGCGCGGGTGACGTCGATGACCTCGTCCACCGCGCGGAACATGGCGTGCTGGAGGTCGATCATGGCCTGCCGGCCGCGGGCCTGGGCGTGCCGCTCGCGGGAGCCGGCGAACTCGGCCGACAGCCAGCCGCCGTTGCGCCCGGAGGCGCCGAACCCGGCGAACTCCTTCTCCAGGATCGCGATCCGCAGGTCGGGCTGGGCCTTCTTCAGGTAGTACGCCGTCCACAGGCCGGTGTAGCCGCCGCCGACGATCGCCACGTCGTACTCGCGGGAGCCGGGCAGCGACGGTCGCCTGGCGGGCAGGCCGATCTGCCGGTACCAGAACGAGACGCCCCCGTTGGCGTAGTCGTCGGTGAGCGGGATGCCTGTCATGACTGTTCTGCCTCCACGGCTGCTACGTGCCCCTCCGCTGATTCCCCGTCCGCTCTGTCCCCGGCGGACGGGGTGGGCGGGCTGATCACCCAGAGCACCTCGGCGGTCTCGTCGCCGTCGTTGACCACCCGGTGCGGGACCGACGTGCGGTACTCCACGCTGTCGCCGGGCCCCAGCGGGTGCGCGGCGGCGGACCCGGCGGGGCCCAGCCAGAGCGTGAGGCTGCCGCGCAGCACGAGGAAGATCTCCTGCGAGTCGCCGTGGGTGTACGGCTCGTCGCCGGTGGAGGCGCCGGGGTCGAACTCGCCGGCGTACATCTCCACAGTGCGCAGCGGGCGCTGGGAGATCAGGAACTTGCGGGTGCCCGGGGCGGTGGCCAGCTCGGGACGCTCGGCGCGGCGCACCACGCGGTGGGCGGGCTCGTCGTCCTCGTTGAACAGGTCGGCCACGGTGATGCCGAGCGCGGAGGCGATCCGGCGCAGCATGCCGATGCTCGCGCTGGTCTGCCCGCGTTCGAGCTGGCTGATGAAGCTGGGGCTCGCCTTGGCCTCGCCGGCCAGGGCGCGCACGGTCATGCCGCGCATGCCTCGGTAGACCCGGATGCGGGTGCCCAGGTCCGTCATCGAACCTCTCGATCGGTCAGGCTGAACAAGTTGTTCAGTGACGGTACCGACGGCGGAGAAAGCCCAGCAAGAGGGGGGTGCCTAACGAATCGGTAACCGGTCCCAGCCGTAGGTCGGCGCGAGCGGGCTGCGGGTCAGCCGCGGGTCGGCCGCTGGTAGCCCTCGTCGCCGCCGTAGACGCGCACCGACGGGTCCCGTTCGGGCTGCGTGGCCGGGCTGGTCGGCGAGGCGGTGTGCTCCTCGGCGAAGTCGTCCGAGGGCACCGGCGGCGGCGGGAACAGGTAGTCGTGCCAGGTGATCCGGCCCTTGGGGTCGGCCTCGGTGGTGAACGCGCCCGCGCGTTGCGCGGCGGCCAGCCTGCCCGGGATGCGCACCGGCAGGCACAGGCGGCTCAGGCGGCGGGCCTCCAGCCAGGTCCTGGTCAGCTCCTCGGTGCCGAGCACCTGCGGGCCGCCGTACTCGAGGACGGCGCAGGCCGGGCCGCCGGCCAGCAGCGCGGCCAGGCGGCCGGCGACGTCGTCCACGTGCACCGGCTGCCACGGCAGCGAGCGGTCCATGGGCAGCACGGGCAGCGCCGCCAGGTCGCGCAGCAGCCGGTCCACCGACTGGTGGAACGGGGTGGCGCGGACGACCGTCCAGGCCATGCCGCTCTCCCGGACCAGCCGTTCGGCCTCCAGCTTGTGGCGGTGGCCGGGCGCGCGGTCCGCGCCGACGATCGAGGGCAGCAGCACGTGCGCGGCCCCGGCCGCGCGGGCCGCCGCGGTCAGCGTGCGGGTGCCGGCCAGGTCCACCTGGGCGCGGCCCTGCCGGCCGCCGGTGGCCAGGTGCGCGACGGCCTCGACCTGCCGGACGGCCTCGGCGACGCCCTTGCCCGAGGCCAGATCGCCCCACACCCACTCCACGCCCCCGCGGTCCTCGTGCCGGGTACGGCTGAGCGCCCGTACCCGATGTCCCGCCTTGAGCAGGACTGGCACGAGGGCCCTGCCGAGGGTGCCGGTGGCTCCTGTGACCAGAATGCGCATGCCGGGTCCATACCCGCGAATCCCCAGAGATGACAATGATTTTCGTGACGAGGTCTGTGGACGGCGGTGCGGGGTAGAGCCGCCAATATGGCTCGTATCGCATCCGAATCCCTGATCGAACGGCTCGCCGAGTGGGGCGTGGACACCGTCTTCGGCCTGCCGGGCGACGGCATCAACGGCATCATGGAGGGGCTGCGCCGTCATCGTGACCGGGTGCGGTTCGTGCTGGTGCACCACGAGGAGGCCGCCGCCTTCATGGCCACCGGCTACGCCAAGGCCACGGGACGGATCGGCGTCTGCCTGGCCACCTCCGGCCCCGGCGGCATCCACCTGCTCAACGGCCTCTACGACGCCAAGCTCGACCACGTCCCCGTGCTGGCCATCACCGGCATGCAGGAGACCGCCGTGCTCGGCACCGGCTACCAGCAGGAGGTCCACCTCGACAAGCTGTTCGCCGACGTGGCCGAGTACAACATGATGATCACCAACCCGGCCCAGCTGCCCTCGCTGGTGGACCTGGCCGTCCGGACGGCCTACGCGCGGCGCGGCGTCGCCCATCTCACGCTGCCCAACGACATCCAGGTGGCCGACGCGGGGGAGGATCCGTACCGGACGGTCGCGCCGGTGCGCGCGCCGGAGACCGCGCCGATCTACCTGCGGCCCCCGGGGCTGCCCCGCCGGGAGGACCTGGCGCGCGCCGCCGAGGTGCTCAACGCCGCCGAACGGCCCGCCATCCTGGCCGGGCAGGGCGCGCTGCACGCCCGGCAGGAGGTGCTGGCCGTGGCCGAGGCCCTGGGCGCGCCGGTGGTCAAGACGCTGCCCGGCAAGGCGGTCGTCCCGGACGACTCGCCGTACACGACGGGCGGGATCGGGCTGCTCGGCACCAAGCCGAGCGAGGAGCTGATGGACGAGGCCGACGTCCTGTTCATGATCGGCACGAACTTCCCCTACTCGAAGTTCCTCCCCGAGCCGGGCAAGGCGCGGGTGGTGCAGTTCGAGGCCGAGCCGACCAGGGCCGGGGCGCGGGTGCCGACCGACGTGCCCGTGGTGTGCGATGCCAAGGAGGGCCTGCGCGAGCTGCTGCCGCTGCTCACCCGGCGCGGCGGCGACGGGCACCTGGCCAAGTACCAGAAGCTCATGGCCAGGTGGCGCTCCGACATGGACAGCCTGGAGAACCCCGACAGGGACCCGATCGCCCCCCAGTACGCCATGTCCGTCCTGGACGACCTGGCCGCCGACGACGCCATCCTGACCTGCGACAGCGGCACGATCGCCACCTGGGCCGCCCGCCACTGGACGATCCGCGGCGGGCGCGAGTTCTACCTGTCGGGCACCCTGGCCACGATGGCGCCCGGCCTGCCGTACGCCATCGCCATGCAGCACGCCTTCCCCGGCCGGCAGGTCATCGCCTACGTCGGCGACGGCGGCTTCGCGATGCTGATGGCCGAGTTCCTGACCGCCGCCCAGCACCGGCTGCCGGTCAAGGTCGTCATCAACAACAACAACTCGCTCGGCCAGATCCTGTGGGAGCAGATGGTCCTCGGCTACCCCGAGCACGGCGTGCGCTTCGCCCAGCCGGAGGCCGACTACTCGGTCTGGGCCAGGGCGTGCGGCGGGTTCGGCGCCAAGGTCACCAAATCCGGGGACGTGGCCGCGGCGATCAGGCAGGCGCTCGCCCACGACGGCCCCGCCCTGGTGGACGTGGACGTCAACCCGAACGAGCCGCCCATGCCCGGCAAGGTCTCCTACGACCAGGCCAAGAGCTTCGCCCAGGCGTTCCTGAAGGGGCAGCCGCACAAGGCGGCCATCGCGACCACCCTGTTCAAGGACCGCATCCAGAAGTTCACCGACTGACCGCCGTCCGGCGGCCGGTCAGGGGGCCCGGCAGGCGGCGGCGATCCGGGCGGCGGTCTCCAGCAGCGGGTCCACCAGCCGGGGCAGCTCGCGGGCGCGCCGCGAGGCCAGCACGATCCCCACGGCGGCCACCGCCCGCCCGTCCACGACGACCGGCGCGGCCGCCGAGCACGAGCCGAGCGTCATCTCCTCGTGCGTCAGCGCGTAGCCCTGCGCCCGCACCGCCGCCAGCTCCCTGGCCAGCCGGCCCGGCTCGGTGACGGTGTGCGGCGTGGGCCGTTCGAGCGCGCGGGCCAAGTACGCCTGCACGAACCACTCCGGCTCGAAGGCCAGCAGCGCCTTGCCCACCCCGGTCGGGTGCATCGGCAGCCGCCCGCCCGTGCGCGAGACGATGGGCACGGCCCGCCTGCCGTACACCTTGTCCACGTACAGGACCTCCAGGCCGTCGCGGACGGCGAGGTGCACGTTCTCGCCGGTGGTGGCGAACAGCTCCTGGAGCCAGGGGTGCGCGCGGCCCTGAAGGCTGCCGGGCGCGAGCTGGCCGAGCTCCCACAGCCGCAGCCCCACCCGCAGCCGCCCGTCGGGGGAGCGGCTGAGCGCCTGCCACTCCTCCAGCTCGGCCACCAGCCGGTGGGCCGTGCTCAGCGGCACCCCGCTCCGCCTGGCCAGGTCGGTCAGCGTGAGCTGCGGATGGGCCGCGTCGAACGCCCCCAGGATGGCCAGCACCTTGGACGTCACCGTCTGCCCCGGACGCCGGGCTCCTCCGGACATGACCACACTCCTGCGCACATCTTCCACTCAGTGGAAGAGGCTACTCGGCTCCGGGGGCCGGCAGGCAGCAGACTTCCCTCATGCGAACTCAGGTCGGGATCATCGGCGCGGGCCCCGCGGGCCTGCTGCTGTCTCATCTGCTCCACCTGCGCGGCATCTCCTCGGTGGTGCTGGAGAGGCGCAGCCGTGCCTACGTCGAGCGGCGGGTCCGCGCGGGCGTCCTGGAGCAGGGCACGGTGGACACGCTCGTCGAGGCGGGCGTCGGCGCGCGCCTGCTGCGCGAGGGCCTGCCCCACCACGGCATCGAGCTGCGGTACGGCGGCGCGGGCCACCGCATCGCCTTCGACAAGCTCGTGCCCGGCCGGGCCATCACCGTCTACGGGCAGCAGGAGGTCGTCAAGGACCTGATCGCGGCCCGGCTGGCGGCGGGCGGCGACCTGCGGTTCGAGGTCGAGGACGTCGAGGTGCACTCGCCGGAGTCCGAGCCGTACCTCACCTTCGGCGGCGAGCGGCTCGACTGCGACGTGATCGCCGGGTGCGACGGCTTCCACGGCGTCTCGCGGCCGAGCGTCCCGGACGGGGTCCTGGAGGTGTTCGAGCGGGAGTACCCCTTCGCCTGGCTCGGCGTGCTGGCCGAGGTGGCGCCCTCGGCGGAGGAGCTGATCTACGCCAGGACCGAGCGCGGCTTCGCGCTGCACAGCATGCGCTCGCCCACGGTCAGCCGCTTCTACCTCCAGGTCCCGGCCGACGCCGACGTGGCGCAGTGGCCCGACGAGCGCGTCTGGGCCGAGCTGAAGGCCCGGCTGGAGACCGTCCCGGGCTTCGAGCTGGCCACGGGCGAGATCATCGAGAAGGGCGTCACGCCGATGCGCTCCTTCGTCGCCGAGCCCATGCAGTACGGGCGGCTCTACCTGGCCGGGGACGCCGCGCACATCGTGCCGCCGACCGGCGCCAAGGGGCTGAACCTGGCCGTGGCCGACGTCCGGGTGCTGACCGAGGCGCTGGCGGCGTTCTTCGAGCACGGCTCGCCGGAGCTGCTCGACGGCTACTCGGCGGCGTGCCTGAAGCGGGTGTGGCGGGCGCAGCACTTCTCGTGGTGGATGACGACGCTGCTGCACACCTTCGACGAGGACGACGCGTACGGGCGCCGGCTCCAGACCTCCTACCTGGACTACGTCACCTCCTCGGAGGCGGCGGCGACCACGCTGGCGGAGAACTACGTCGGACTGCCCTTCGACTGACCGCGCGACTGACCGCACGACTCACCCCGCCGCCCGCCCCCCGGGCGGGCTGACCTCGGGCGATGCCTTAAAGTTGGCGCGTGGTTTTCGAGGAGGGCTGGGCGCACGCGCCCCTGCGGTGGTTGATGGACACGCTGGGCCATGCCCAGCTCGCCAGGATGGAGTCCGAGCCGGCGCTGGTCGCGGCCGTGGATCAGCACGCGGCGCTGCTGCGTGACGCGATCCCGCTCGACCGCGAGACCCTCGGCGACTACCTGCTGGGCTTCCTCGACGAGCTGCGCCACCGCGGCTGGATCTTCAGCGGCGACCACGACGCGCCCGCGCTGCGGCTGACGGCGGTCTGCTGGCTCGCCCGCGAACAGGGCTTCCTCGCCGAACCCGCCTGAGCCTGCGCCGGGCGTCCCCCGCTCAGACGGCCACCACCCGGCACCGGGCCCCGCTCGCGGCCGGCCCGCGAGGCTCATGCCCGCCGACCGCGCCGCTCACGGCCGGCCCGCGGGGCTCGCGCCCGCCGACCGGCCGTCCATGAGGGGTCCGCGTGACCGGGCGCTTGTCCCGGCCACACGGAGCTCAGCTCTCCGGCGGGATGTCCGCGCGGGTCGCCCCGCCGGTCGTCCCGCCGCTCGGGCCCATGGTCGGGCCGGTCGTGCCGGTCGGGCCGGTCGTGCCGGGCGCGCCGGGTGTGGTGCGGGCCGGTTCGGCGGGCCGGGCCATCGAGCGGGCGTCCTCACGCCCCCGCTGGTACGCCTCGGCGTGCGCCCTGGCCTGCGGCGCCTCCGCCTCGATCCGGCCGATCCAGCGCTCCCAGCGCTGCTGCATCGGGCGGACGAGCCCGCCGCCGAGGCCGATGGCGATGATCGCGCCGATGGTGGCGAGCACGGTGATGAGCACCGGGGTCGTGACGGTCGTGGCGACGCCGATCTGGTTGAGCGCGGCGATGATGCCCAGCGCCCAGATGAAGACGGCCGCCGCGATGCCGAGCCAGCGCCCGTACGACAGCCCGCCGAGCGCGCCGTCGACGAGATCCCGGACGGCCCGGGCGATCGCCCCGGCGATCACGATGATCACGATGGCGACCACGGCCTTGGGCAGCCAGCCCACCACCCCGTTGAGCAGCGCCGAGATCGGGTTGGGCCCGAAGACGCTGAAGGCGATCTGCAGGGTGATCAGCAGGATCGCGTAGTAGACGAGCTTGGCGAGCAGCCCGCTGGCGTCGTACCGGCTGCTTTCGAGCCAGCGCTGCACGCCGCTGCGCTGTACCGCCCGTTCGAACCCGACGCGGTCGAGGATCTTGTCGACGAGCTTCTGCAGCGCCTTCGCCACGATCCACCCGATGATCAGGATCACCAGGAACGCGACCAGCCTGGGCACGAACGTGGCGACCTGTCGCCAGGCGTCCGTCAGGCCTTGGCCAATATTGATGTCCACGGTTTCCTCCAGGACGAGGAGCCAATGGAGTCGCGGTACCCGGCTGAACTGGGACTATGCACGCATTGCTACCAAATTTTCGCGCAGTGTTACATTTGTACAAGTGCGCGCAGGGGTCAGGAGAGCCGGCGGAGATCCATCTGGAAGTTCTGGTGCCAGGTCTGGCCGCCGTCCACGGTGGTCTCGCCGATCTCGTGCCAGGTGGTGCCGGTGAACGTCAGCGTGTAGCGGCTGGTGTAGGCGGGCGTCTGGAGGCTCCACTCGAAGGTGTCGTCGCCGACCACCGGCACCACCGTGGTGACGTAGCCGCGCGAGAACGCCTCCCAGCGGTACTGGCCGCTCGCCTCGGAGTAGTTGATCACCGCCAGGGCGCTGTCCACGATCGTGCGCGGGTCGGCCTTGTCGCGGCCCTGGCCCTCGACCGAGATCACCAGGTCGCCCGCCTGCCGGCGCACCCGCTCGGTCTGCAGGAACTCCTGCCGGGCGCCGGAGGGCGTGACGGTCCAGCCCGCCCCCGCCCACGTGCCGATCATGAACGACAGCCGCCGCATGGCCTCCGCCTGCCCGACCGGCGCGGCGGACGTGCGGGCGGCCGTCGCGGGGCCGGGGGAGAGCAGGGCCGCCAGCAGGGCGAGCGGCAGGAGCAGGCGGACCAGTGACTTCATCAAGGCGTCCTCGTCAGTGAGCGGCTGATGCCGAGCCGGGGGTGAGCGGTCAGGTAGAGGCCGGTGGCGGCGTCGTACAGGTCGTTGGCGTCCATGCGCATGGGGGCCAGGGTGCTGCCGGCGGGCGTGACGTTGCGCAGGGCGCGCAGCCCCGCGTCGTGGGCGGCGGTGACCAGCTCGCTCATCGGCGCGGTGCCGCCGGCGGTGGTGGCGTCGGTCAGGTCGGACAGCCCGGCCGTGATCGCGGCGAACGCGTGGTCGGACCTCCCGCCCCTGACCAGGTGCTGGGCCAGCCAGAAGTAGCTGGCCCGGCCGCGGTACTGCCGGTAGACCGAGGAGACCATGGTCAGCAGCCGCTGGTAGGCGTTGCGGTACAGGGACTCGTAGAAGCCCTGGGCCTCCTGCTCGCTCACCTCGCCGCGCTCGGTGGCCGTGATCGAGGCCGCGGCCAGCAGGGCGCTGTACATGGCCAGGTGCACGCCGGTCGACAGCAGCGGGTCGAGGAAGCAGGCGGCGTCGCCGGCGATGCGGTAGCCGGGGCCGCAGAAGGAGCCGGCCACGTACGAGAAGTCCTGCTCGACGCGCACCGGGCCGGTGAACCTGCCGATCAGCCCCGCCACGGTCGGCGACTCGGCCACCACCGCGTGGAACATCTCCTCCGGCGACCGGTAGTGGGGACGCCGCTCCAGGAAGCGCGTCTGGTGGGTGACGAAGCCGACGCTGAACACCTCGCCGCGCAGCGGGATCACCCAGTACCACCCTTCCGGTGAGGAGATCACGTTGATGCCGCCGCCCGGCGTGCCGGGAAGGAGGTCGCCGCCCTGGTAGTAGCCCCAGATGGCGACGTTCCTGAAGACGTCGTGCGGTCGTCGGTCACGGAAGTGCTGCGCCGACAGTACCCCGGCGCGTCCGGAGGCGTCGACCACGTGGTCGAAGCGCTCCAGGCCGCGGTCCCACTCGGCGGCGCAGGCGCGGCCGTCCTCGAACAGCACGCGCCTGACCCTGGCCTGCTGGATCACCTCGACGCCCTGGGAGGCGGCGTGGTCCAGCAGCACCTGGTCGAAGTCGTCCCGGTCCACCTGCCAGGAGCGCACCTCGGGGCCGAAGGTGGCCGCCCAGTTCACCGTCCAGTCGCGCTCGGCGCCCCAGCGCAGCAGCAGGCCCTCCTTGACGGGATAGCCGCGCTCCTCGATCTTCTCGTGCGCCCCGGCGTAGTCGATGATCGTCCGGCAGGACGGCGAGACGGACTCGCCGATGTGGTAACGCGGGAAACGTTCGCGTTCCAGGAGCCGGACGTCCATTCCGTTGCGGGCCAGCAGCGTCGCGGCGATCGAGCCCGCCGGGCCGCCGCCGATCACTAATACCTTGGTCATCGCGAGCCCTTCCACAATCGATACGTATTACGCAGTGACGGGCCCGGCGTGCGGGGCCCAATACGTAGGCCGATACGTATATTCCGGCGTTATTCTGGACCGCCGGCCCGGCCTGTTCGATGATGCGTCTGAGTTCCGTTCCGTCTTTCTTCAAGGAGCGCGCATGGGATTGAACCTCCGGCTGGTCGTTCCCCTGGTCTACGCCGCCGCGGTGGTCGTGGCCTTCCTGATCGGCAAGACGGTCGGCTCGGTGGTCGTCATCGCCGGCGCCGTCCTCGTGGCCCTGTTCTTCGTGCTGTCCGGCCGGTCACGTCAGCGCGAATAGGGCCCCCCACGGGTCGCGCACGATCGTCGCCCGGGGATGCCCGGGGGCGGTCGTGGCGCCCAGCCGGGCCGCCGTCGCGGCGGTCGCGGCACGGTCGGCGGTGGCGAAGAACGTCATCCACTGCGGCCGCGCCCCCGTCCCCTCGCGGACCTCGGGCGCGACGCCGAGCAGGTCCCGGTAGAACCCGGCCCCGGCCGACCACAGCTCGTGGGCGCACCACGTGCCCGGCTCGCCGGCCAGCACGATCCCGGCCGGCCGGTGCCCCTCCCAGAAGCCGACGGCCGCCCCCGCCGGGTCGGTCGCGAACAGCACGCGCCCGTCCTCGCCGGCCGCCATCGGGCCGAAGACGACCCCGCCGCCCAGCTCCTTCACCCGTACGGCCACGGCGTCCGCGTCCGGGGCCGCCAGGTAGGTGTTCCAGGAGGCGGGCAGGCCCGGCGGCACCCGGCCGAAACCGGCCACGACCCGGCCGCCCAGCTCGACGAAGGAGTAGCCGCCCTCCTCGCGGAAGGTCCAGCCGAACAGCTCCCCGTAGAAGGCCCGCGCGCCGGCCGGGTCGAGCGCCCCGTAGTCCACCCAGCACGGCTCGCCCGGCTCATAGTGCTGGTGAATCGGCACGCCCGGCCTCCTCTTCCGCTTCGTCCGCCTCCAGGGCCGACAGCCGCAGGTGCTCGGCGACGATCGGCGCCACGACCCCGGGCCGCTCGATCAGGCACAGGTGCCCGGCCCCGGGGACGGTGACCGTACGGCACCGGGGGACCGACTCGCGCAGCAGCGCCGCGCCGGCCCGGAACGTCGGCATGTCCCGGTCGCCCACGACGACCAGCGTGCGCGCCCGGATGCCGCGCAGGTCCGCCACCGTGTGGACGTGCCTGCTCAGCCCGTGCATCGCGCCGTCGCGCAGCTCCCGCCACGAGTGCCGGGCCACGATCGCCCGCAGCCCGGCCCGCAGCCCGGGATGGTCCTCGGTGCCGCGGAAGATGTCCGGCGGGGAGGACATCCACAGGTCGGCGAGCTGCTCGCCGTCCGCGCCCATCCGGGCCAGCCCGGCCAGCGCCCGGTAACGCTCGGCGGTGCCCGGCTCGGGAGGCGCGCCGGCGATGGTCGGGGAGCCGACGACCAGCCCGCGCACGTCACCGGGGTGGTCGACGGCCAGCTGCAGCGCGATCATCGAGCCGATCGACTCGGCCACCACCAGCGTGGCCGACTCCGCCCTGGCCAGCGCGGCCAGCTCGGCCGCCAGCGCGGGTAGCGACGTGCCCGGCCGCAGCGGCCCGGACCGCCCGTGCCCCGGCAGGTCCACGCCGACGTGCCGCCAGCCGGGCAGCAGGTTCCACAGCGGCTCCCACACCGAGGCGTCCATCGTGTAGCCGTGGATCCACAACACGGCCCGGCCCTCGCCGGTCGAGCGCACGTACAGGCTCATGAGCACGCTCCGGCGGAGGCGGGGACGGGGGCGAAGCCCTGGCAGAAGCGGCGGAAGGCGATGACCGGCGTGTCGCCGGCGTCCAGCCGCTGCGGTGCGCCGGTGTCCAGGTGGTCCCAGACGACGCGGTCCTGGTCGAAGGCGTAGCGGGCGCCGTGCACGAGCGCGGGCAGCGAGTCCCGCTGGTCCGGCCGCACGCCGATGGCCACCCGTCCGACGCAGCCCGTCCCGTCCGGCACCGCGCCGGTGACGATCGTGTACGGCGCCGACTCCGTGCCCAGCTCGGTCACCACGAGATGGGGGCTGTAGGCGCGGGCCACGAACCGGGAGGCGAAGTCCAGCCGCCGCTCCCGCTCCCACGGCGGCGCCTTGGTCCGGAACTCGCCCTCGATGACCAGCTCGTCGTGCCCGCCCATGCTGACCCGCATGCCGCGCACCGAGGGCACCAGGTGCACGGTGCCGAAGTGCTGGGCGTCGAAGGCGTTCTCGACGACGTACTCGGCCGGGACCGTCACCGCCTGGTGCACCGCCGCCACGATCACCAGGTCCTCGGCCGCCTGCTTGATCGCCTGCTCGAAGCCGCGGTCGTCGCCGGGGTCGCCGGACAGCCGGGCGAACAGCGCCGCCCCGGCCCGCAGCGTCCGCAGCTCGCCCACCGACCAGCGGCGGCCGGACCCGCCCAGCGAGACGCGCTTGCCGTGGAAGGGGCAGATCACGCAGTCGCCGTCCAGCTTGCCGCCGTAGGCCAGATGGGCGCCCCGGTGGGGGCAGGTGGCCTCGAACACCCGGATCCGCTCGCCGTCGCGCACGGCCATCAGGCGTACGCGGCCCAGCCGCAGCGGGGTGAGCCCCGGGCCGATCTCGTCGTCGAGGGCGAGCAGGAACCACCCGCCGTGCAGCTCCCCGTTACCGGCCGTCATCTCTCCAGCGCCCCAATCACCTCTGTGGCCGCGCGCTCCCCGCTGGCCATCGCCATGTGCGCCATGGGCGGGCCGGACAGGCCGACGGTGGCCTCCCCGGCGAAGAAGACCGTCCCGCCCAGCGGCTCGGCCCAGGCCGGGGACGCCCACAACGTCCCCACGCCCGGGTAGGTGTACGCGCCGCCCGCCCACGGGTCGGCGCCCCAGTCGGACACCACCACCTCCGGCTTCAGCCCCTTGGTCCACGGCAGGGCGCGGGCCAGCAGCGCGGCCAGGCCGCCCGGCTCGGCCCACGCGCGCCGGGCCGCCGCGGCGGCCCGGCCCTTGGCCATCACCAGCACCTCGGTCCGCCCGGCGGTCGTGCTGACGAACCCCAGCCGGCCGCCGGCGTCGAAGACCACGACGGACTCGGGGGCGGCCACGGGATAGGCGGCCAGCCCGCACCAGGCGTCGCCGGGCCGCAGCTCGTAGGCCGCCGCCTGCTTGCGCACCGGCAGGTCGTCCAGCACGAGCCGCCCCTCGGCGACCACCGGCGGCGGCACGGTCACCACGGCGGCGGCGGCGCTCTCCACGCGCCCCGCGGCGGTCAGCGCCCGCACCCGGCCGGGCGTCCAGGACAGGCGGACGACCGCGTCGCCGAGCCGCACCCGCAGCCCCTCGGCCAGCCGCGCGGGCAGCCGGTCGAAGCCGCCGGGCAGCGCGAACTCGCCCCGCCCCGACCGGTCGGCCCGGCGCAGCGCGGCCAGCGCGGGCGCGCTCAGCGCCTCCGGCTCGGCCGCCCAGTTCTGCCTGAACCACTCCGCCGCCGGCTCCAGGGCCTGCGGGCACTGCGCGGTCTCCTCCTTGAGCCACGTCGCGACCGGCACGTCCCAGGGGCTCGCGCCCGCCAGGCGGCGCAGCGGCTCCCGGGCCGCCCCCGACGTCAGCCGCTCCTCCAGCAGCGGCGGCGTGGGCCGCAGCGTGGTCAGCGGGCGCGGCCCGCCGGGCAGCAGCACCCGGGCCGCGCGCCGCGGCACCGGCACGGGCGCCTCCAGGCCGGGCAGCGCCCCGATCGGGTTGCGGTCGCCGTGGATCACCTGCGCGCCCAGCTCCAGCAGGGTCGGCCGGTGGGTGCGGATCCGGCCGCCCACCCGCTCCCTGGCCTCCAGCACCGCGACCGCCAGCCCGGCGGCGGCCAGGCGCGCGGCCGCCGCCAGCCCGCTCACCCCGGCGCCGATCACGACGACGTCAAGCTCTGCCACCGGCACATCCTCTGTAGTAGTTTGTCCTCGGCCTGATCACGAGGAGACGCCATGACGGCACCCCGCACGCTGCCCGGCCACCTTGCGCACCCGTTCTCTCCTCGCGGGCGGCTCGACCCGTATCCGGCGTACCGCTGGCTGCGCGAACACGATCCCGTGCACTTCGACGTCACCTCGCGCATGTGGCTGCTGACCGCGCACGCCGACTGCGCGCTCGCGCTGCGCGACCCGCGCTTCTCGGCCGCGCTCGGGCAGCGGGAGCGGGTCAGGGACGACGAGCTGCCGCCGTCGATGCTGACCACCGATCCCCCCGAGCACCAGCGCCTGCGCTCGCCCGGCGCGCTGCTGATGGGCCCGGCCGCGGTCCGCGGCATCGCCGGCGACATCGAGGCCGGGATCGGCGCGGTGCTCGACGGGCTGGCCGGCCGGGAGGAGATCGAGGCCACCGCCGACCTCGGCGAGCCGCTGGCCACCGGCGTGCTGGCCAGGCTGTTCGGCCTGCCGGCCGCCGACGTACCGGCCTTCGCCGGGCTGGCCGCCCGCGTGTCGGTCAACCTCGACCCGCTGGCCGGGCCGCAGGCCGCCGCGGCCGGGCGGGCCGCGATGGGCGAGCTCACCCGCTTCCTCGGCGAGCGCGCCGACGCCGCCGCCGGGGCCGCCCGGAACGGGCCGGGCGGCTCGCCGTTCGGGCGGCTGGCCGCCGACGACCGGCTGACCAGGGCCGAGATGCTCGGCATCGCCGCGCTCACGGTCGTCGGCGGATGGAAGCCGCTGGCCGAGATGGTGGGCAACGCCCTCCACTGGCTGCTGCCGCGCGACGAGGCCGCCGGCCTGATCAGGGACGGCGGCCCGCAGGTGGCCGAGGCGGCCGTCGACGAGCTGCTGCGGCTGGAGTCGCCGATCCCGTTCACCGCCCGGGTGACCACCGAGGCGGTCCCGCTGGACGGCGGCGTGATCCCGGCGGGGGCGCGGGTGCTGGCCCTGGTCGGGGCGGCCAACCGCGATCCGGCGGTGTTCGACCGGCCCGACGAGCTGCTGGTCACCCGGTTGCCCAACCCCCATCTGGCCTTCGGCGCGGGCACCCATCTCTGCCTGGGCGCGCCGCTGGTCAGGCAGGCCGGCGGGCTGCTGCTGAGCGGGCTGCTGGAGCGGTATCCCGGGCTGCGCCGCACGGGGAAGCCGCCCGCCTGGGCGCCGGGCCTGGTGCCCAGGAGGCTGACCGGCTTCACCCTCGCCATCTGAGCCCCTTCCCCGGTCAGCGGACGTTGGCGCCGCGCCAGCGGAAGGTCAGCAGGCTCAGCAGCAGCGCCGCCAGGCACCAGCCGCCCAGCACCGCGGCGGTCCTGCCCAGCTCCCACGTGCCGGCGGGCTCCACCACCGCGAAGTCGGCGGGCAGGAACACCGAGCGCAGGCCCTGCGTCATCCACTTCAGCGGGAAGAACGCCGCCAGGCTCTGCATCCAGGCCGGCAGCTCGCTGTAGGGGAAGAACACCCCGGAGATGAACTGCAGCACCAGGAACGGCAGCGTGACGATCGCCGCGGCCGAGCGGGCGTTCGGGATGATCGCGCTGAAGGCCACCGCCAGCAGCGAGCAGGACGTCGCCCCGAGCAGCAGCACCCAGGCGAAGGTCAGCCAGTGTCCGGCGTCCGGCGGCAGCGGCAGGCGGAACAGCGCGACGCCGACGCCCAGCAGGATCGCCGCCTCCAGCACCCCGGTCACCACCACCCGGACGATCTTGCCGACGAAGTACGCCGTCTTCGGCATCGGCGAGGAGGCCAGGCGGCGGATCATGCCGTTGTCCCGCTCGATCGCGATGTTGATGGCCAGGCCGTTGAAGCTGACGCTCATGATGCCGCAGGCGATGATCCCGGCCACGAACATCTGCTTGAAGTCGGTGTGCGTGCCGGGGACCGTGCCGGAGAAGATCGAGCCGAGCACCAGCAGCAGCACGATCGGCAGCAGCAGCGTGAAGAACAACGACTGCCGGTTGCGGAAGAACGACTTCAGCTCCACCGACGAACGGGCCGCCGACGCCCGCCACAGCCCCGACCCGCCGCCCGGCGCGCGCGCGGGACGGCCCTGCTCGGCCACGATCGCGTTCGAGCTGGTCATGCCTGGGCCCCCTGGTTCTCGCGGATCAGCTTGAGGTAGACGTCCTCCAGCGTGGGCCGGTGGACGCGCAGGTCGGGCAGCTCGTCGGCGCCCGCGCGGGCGGCCCAGGGCAGCAGCGCGGCCAGGGCCCGCGTGGGCGTGTGGGTGAGCAGCGTGAGCGTGCCGCCGGGCACGCCGGGCGTGCAGGACGGGTCGAGCGCGGTGCCCGCGGGCAGGTCCGGCAGGCCGGCCGCGCTCAGCTCGGGGGTGAGGGTGAAGCTCACCGCGGCGGGCGTGCCGCGCCGTCCGCCCAGCTCGCTCACCGGCCCGGTCTCGACGATCCGGCCGGCCACGATCACGGCCGCGCGCTGCGCCAGCGCCTCCACCTCGTCGAGGTAGTGGGTGGTCAGCACGGTCGTCTTGCCCTGGTCGACGAAGAAGCGGACCAGGTCCCACGCCTCCATCCGGGCCTCCGGGTCCAGCCCGGTGGTCGGCTCGTCGAGGAAGATCAGGTCGGGGTCGCCGACGACGCCGACGGCCACGTCCAGGCGGCGCAGCTGGCCGCCCGAGAGCGTCTGGGCCTGCTTGCGCTCCTTGGCGCCGAGGCCCACCATGTCGATCACCTGCGCCGCGGGCAGCGGCGCGGGGTAGAAGGCGGCGAAGTGCTCGACGACCTCGCGGACGGTCAGGTCCGCGTAGGCGCCCGTCGTCTGCGGCACGATGCCGAGCCGCGCCCGCCACTGCGGGGCGTCCTCGGCCGGGTCACGGCCGAGGACTCGCACGTCGCCGCCCGAACGCCTGCGCACGCCTTCGAGGATCTCGACCGTGGTCGTCTTGCCCGCGCCGTTGGGGCCGAGTAAGGCGAACACCTCTCCGGGACGAACGTCCAGGTCCACTCCCTGCAGGATGAGAGCGGGACCGTACTGCTTGCGCAGCCCCCGTACGTGGATGGGGTTCGCCTGGTCGTCGGACATGATCTCCTCTACCTCCTCTTGGCGTGCGTGGCTCCCGGCGTCAGGTGCAGCAGCAGCAGGGGCAGCAGCAGCAGTTGACGTCGCCGGCCGCGATCGAGTCGAGGTCGCCCTCGCTCAGCTCGGCCATGTCGATCTGCGGCGTCTCGGGGATGTGGAACTCGAACGTCCCCGTCTCCAGCCCGCGCTCCCACAGCGAGACCTGCACGTCGAGGTTCGTGTCGTGGTGGCCGTCGGGAACGTTGCGCACGAGGGTGATCTGGGCGCCCGCGGGAACCTCGAGGCCGGCCTCGGCCAGCGCCTCACGGGGATTGCTGTCCAGCTTCGCCGAGAATTCCTCGCTCGACCACGCGGTGATCAGGACTCGCGTGTAGGCGTTGACGAATTCGGTCCGCTCTCTGGGGTTCAGGGCCATTGCGTCCTCCTGGAGCTTTTCCCCTTCGGCGCGGTGCGCCGTCTCGGAACGGAGTCTTACACAGCCGAATTCGCAGTGCCTAGACTTAATTTCCGGGGCCTCGGATTAAGTATTGAGAGCCCTCTGCTTAAAAGGTACTCTGCAAATACGCCGACCGGAACAATACGAAGCGATATACGTATTCGATGGCCGGAAATGCGTATCGAGAATATTCGTCTGCGTAAGCCATCGGGAGAACCCATGTCCGGGACGTACGTATCCCCCCGGGTGCCGCCGGGACCCGCCGGAACCCAGAGCCTGAGGGCCATGCGCGACGCTCCGCTGGAGTTCGTCACCGCCATGGCGGCCCTCGGCGACGTCACCCGCCACGACGCCGACGGCGAGCCGGTCTACATGCTCAACCGCCCCGACCTGGCCAGGCACGTGCTGAAGGAGAACGGCGCCGCCTACACCAAGGAGCGCACGCCGGACGACGACATGCTCCGCCCCCTGCTCGGCAACGGCCTGCTGACCAGCGACGGCGCCGAGTGGGCGGCCCAGCGCCGGATGTGCGCGCCCGCGTTCCGGCCCGCCGAGGTGGCCCGGTTCGACCGGGTCATCGTGGAGGCGGCCGAGAACCTGGTGACGCACTGGGCCGGCGGCCGGCCCGTACGCGTCGACCACGACCTGACCTCGCTCACCCTCACCGTGATCGTGAAGGCCATGCTGGGCACCGACATCGGCGTCGCGGGCGAGGGCTTCGGCCGCGCCGTGGACGCGGTCAACCGCTTCATCGGCCACTACGTGCCCAGCGACGACCCCGACCCGGCCGGCACGGCCGCCCGGCACGCCGGCTTCCTGCGCGCGCGGGCCTTCCTCGACCGGGTCACCAGGCTCATCATCGCCGCCCGCCGGGCCGGCGGCGCGGGCGACGACCTGCTCGGCGCGATGCTGGCCGAGGGGCACGCGATGTCCGACGCCGACCTGCGCGACCAGGTGCTGACCATCGTCATGGCCGGGCACGAGACCACCGCCAAGTCGCTGACCTGGACGCTCTACCTGCTCGACCGCAACCCGGAGGCGGCCGGGGCGGTGCACGCCGAGATCGACGAGGTGCTGGCCGGCCGCTCGCCCACGGCCGCCGACCTGCCGGGGCTGCGGCGCTGCCGGCAGGCCGTCCAGGAGGCCATGCGGCTCTACCCGCCGGTCTGGCTGATCTCACGCCGCGGGACGGCCGACGACGTGCTGGACGGCTACGACGTGCCGGCCGGGTCGCTGGTGTGCGTCAGCCCGTGGGTGCTGCACCGGGATCCGCGGTACTGGGAGCAGCCTGATGCGTACCGGCCGGAGCGGTTCGACCCCGGCCGGGCCGCCGGGCTGCTCAGCCACCAGTATCTGCCCTTCGGCGGCGGCCCGCGCATCTGCGTCGGGCGGCACTTCGCGCTGGCGGAGGCCACGCTCGTGCTCGCGGTGATCCTGCGCGGGCTGCGCATGGAGCTGGTGCCGGGCTTCCCCGTCGAGCCCGAGGCGCTGGTCACGCTGCGGCCCCGGCACGGCCTGATGATGACCCCGAGGCCCCGGTGAGTGCCCCGGTGAGTGCTCAGGCGAGTGCTCAGGTGAGTGCTCAGGCCGCCACCGGCTCCTACGACGCCGCCAACACCACCTGGGGAGGCGTGGCGGGCGAGCTGGCCCGGCTGGAGGCCCAGGCGGCGCTCTCCTTCGAGGAGGAGCTGCGCATCATGCGCGACCTCGGCCTGACCGGCCAGGGCCCGCTGCTGGAGCTCGGCGCCGGGTCCGGCGCGGTCACCCGCAGGCTGCGCGCCGCCGAGCCGGGGCTGCCGGTCATCGCGCTCGACGTGGACGCCGCCCTGCTGCGCAACGCGGGCGGCTGCGGCGCGCCGCTGGTCACCGCCGACGGCGCCCGGCTGCCGTTGCGTACCGGCAGCGTGGGCGGCGTACTGCTGCGGTACGTACTGCAGCACGTGGGCGATCCGGCGCCGATGCTGGCCGAGGCGCTGCGCGTGCTGCGTCCCGGCGGCCGGATCGTGGTCGTCGAGGTGGACAGCATGTTGTGGGGGCTGGCCGACCCGATGTACCCGGAGCTGGCCTCCGTGCACGCCACCATGGCGCAGGCCCAGCGCGGCGCCGGAGGAGACCGGCAGATCGGCAGGAAGCTCACCCGGCTGCTGCGCCGCGGCGGGTTCGCCGACGTGGTGCTGCGCCCGTTCGCCACCACCAACGACACCCACCCCACCGCGGCCTTCGCCCCGCACCTGGGGCCCGAACGCCTGGCGCCGCTCGTCGCCTCGGGCGCGCTGCCGATGGCGGGGCTGGCCCTGGCCGCCGACCGCTGGCGGCGCTTCCTGGCCGACCCGGACGCCTGGGTCATGCTGCTCGGCTTCGTCGTCGCCGGGACCGCACCGTACGGACCGGCTCAGCACCCATCGGAAGGAAGCACGTCATGAGTCCGTTCTGGAAGATCTTCATCGCGATCTTCAGCTACATCAGCGCGATCGTGGGCCTCGGGCTGGCCGTCGTGAACGCCAGCGAGAAGCCGCCCGCGACCTCGCTGGCCATCGTGTACGGCGCCGCCGGCCTGCTGTTCCTGGCCGTGGGCGTGCTGCTCAGCCGCAGAGCCCGCTACTGAGGACGGCCCGGGGCCCGGCCCGTCAGGAGGCCGGGTCGCAGGGGCGCACCTCGACGATGTCGCCGGGCGCGTAGGGCATCTTGCGCGCCCACGACTCGGCCTCCTCGGCCGACTGGACCTCGATCACCCAGATGCCGCCGATCTGCTCCCGCCCGACCGCGTACGGCCCGTCGACGGCGGGCCCGTCGGGCCTGACCAGCTTGCCCTCCCTGGACCTGGTCAGCCCCGCGCCGTACTTGACCTTGACCCCCGCCATCGCCATCGCCCGGCCGAACTGGCGGTGCGCCTCGGCCATCCGCTCCCGCTCGCTCTCGCTGAAGGCGTCCCAGAGCATCTCGTCGCCGTGGATCAGCAGCACGAAGTCCATGAGTCGTCTACCTCCCTGTGGGTTCTGCCCCAAAGGCGTGGGGGGGCGCGGGCAGAGCCCCGGTTGGCACTATCGTGACATCCTTCCACGGTCGCAGCGCCGTAACCCGACCCGGTCGCCCGGCCCGGCCGGCAGGCGCCCGGCCCACTCCAGCGCCGCCTCCTCCGACGGCAGGTCGAGGTAGGCGGCGAACAGCGTGGCGCGGTCCCGTCCGGACAGCTCGGCCCAGGCCCGTTCCGGCCCGTGGATCAGCAGCGCGAACTCCATGACGGCTCCTCCCGTGCGCTCACATCTGCCGCCGCGCCAGCCGCGCGAACAGCCCCTGCTCCTCGGCGAGCAGCTCGTCGTAGGTGCCCTGCTGGACGATGCGCCCGCCGTCGAGCACCAGGATCTTGTCGGCGTCCCGGACGGTGGACAGCCGGTGGGCGATGACCACGCGTGTGGCGTTGAGCCGCCGGGTGCTCTCGGCGATGACGTTCTGGGCGGGGTTGTCCAGGGCGCTGGTCGCCTCGTCGAAGAAGACGATGCGGGGCCGCGAGACCAGCGCCCTGGCGATCATGATGCGCTGCCGCTGGCCGCCGGAGAGCGTGTTCGTGCCCTCCGACAGGACGGTGTGCATGCCCATCGGCATGGCCGTGATGTCGTCGGCGATGCCGGCCATCGCCGCCGCCTCCCAGGCGTCGTCGATGGTGTGGTTCGTGCTGCCGACGATGTTCTGCCTGATGTCGCCGGCCAGCAGCGCGCCGTTCTGCAGCACCACGCCGCACTGCCGGCGCACCGCGCCGAGGTCCAGCTCGCCCAGGTCCTGGCCGTCGTACAGGACCGAGCCGACGCCGGGCTGCTCGAAGCCGAGCAGCAGGCGCAGGATGGTGGACTTCCCGCTGCCGGTCGGGCCCACGATCGCGACGAACTCGCCGGGCTCGATCGACAAATCGATGTCGGTGAGCACCGCGGGGCCGTCCTCGCCGTAGCGGAAGGACACCCGCGACAGGCTGACGCGGCCCGACAGGTCGCCGGGGTCGGCCTTGCCCGCGTGGTCCTCCGGCTCGGCCTCCAGCACCGGCGCCAGCTTCTCCAGCATCGGCACGACGCCCATGGCCGTGATGGCCGCCCCGGTGAACTGCAGCACCGAGGCGATGAGCAGGCTGAACGCGGCGAAGAAGGCCAGGAACGCGCTGATCGGGAGCTGCCCGCGCAGCGGCCCGGCGGCCACGGCGAAGATCACGACCGAGCAGACCAGCGGGAACCCGGCGTTGAAGGTGGTCACCACGTTCTGCAGCCGCCGGGCCGCGGCCGAGGTGGTCCTGGTGGCCATGAAGTCGCGCGTCCACACGCCGAACGCCTGGTCCTCCGCGGCCGCCACGCGCAGCTTGGGCACCGCCGACAGCAGCTGGAACACCCGCGAGGACAGCCGCTGCTCCTGCTCGTACAGGCGGCGTTGCAGGCGCACCTCGAAGAAGCCGGCGACCGCGCACACCAGCACGCCGGCCAGCACCAGCAGGGTCGCCAGCAGCGCCAGGCCGACGTCGTAGACGTACACCAGCGCCAGGTTGGCCAGCCCGCCGAACAGCCCGAGCGTCGCCGTCGTCATCACGCCCGACAGCGTCTCCTGCGCCGCGCTCACGCCCAGCACGGTCGTGCCCAGCTCGCCGGTGGAGTACCGGCCGAAGAACGTGACGGGCAGCGACAGCAGCCGGGTCCACGCGCCCGCCTGCACCCGGGCCGACGAACGGCCCTCGATGCGCAGGGCCGCGACGTTCTGCACGATCGACAGCGCCCCCGCCACCAGCGCGCCGCCGATCACCAGCGCCGCGCCCTGCACGATGAGGTCGCGCTCGGCCCGCTGCACGAACGTCCCCAGCACCAGCCCGGTCATCGCGGGCACCAGCAGGCCGATGACCGCCACCAGCGTGCCCAGGGAGGCCAGCACCCACAGGTCGCGGCCGTTGCGGGCCAGGCCGAAGCGCAGCAGCCCGGCCACGGTCCGCACCTCGCGCGGCAGCGGCTGGTACAGCACCTCGGCCTTGCCGCTCAGCGTGGCGGCCACCGCCTTGGTGATCGGCGTGACCCGGCTGTGGCCCGGCTGGGCCACCACGTACCGCGAGCCGATCGGCAGCAGGGCCACCGGCGTCCCGTCGTCGGACCGGTAGCCCACCATGGGCCCGATGTCGTGTTTCCACCAGCCGTCGTCCAGCCGGACCGAGCGCGTGCGCACCCCGGAGGCCAGCGCGACGGCCTGCAGCGGATCGGCCCCCCTGGCCTGGCCGGGCGGCGGCGCGGTCACGGTGAACCCGCCGTGCGAGGCCACCAGCCTGGCCGCGGCCAGCGCCGGCGGGTCGGCGGTGACGTCGGCCAGGCGCACCTTGGCCTCGGTGTCGCGGACCAGCGTGTCGAAGCCACGCCGGGCCGCCCGGGTCGTGCCGGCCTCGCGTTCCTTGCGCCGCCGCAACGCCTCCAGCTCCTGCGCCCGCCGCCGCTCGACCCGGCGGTCCACGGTGTAGAGGAAACGGATGGCGTGCTCGACCCAGCGAGCCCAGATCGTCTCGTCGGCCAGCAACTGCCAGGTCGAACGGGCGCGCAGCCGGGCGGGCGCGTCGGCGACCAGCCAGTCCCGCTCGGTCACCGCCAGCTCGGCGCCCGCGGTCAGCACGCCCGCCACCCCGTCGGGCATCTCGACCGCGCCCGCCTCGACGGTCATCCACCGCACGCCGTCCACCGACCGGGCGGCGCGCCCGGCGGGCAGCTCGGTCACCGCGTCGGGCAGCAGCGGGACGAACTCGCGCGGCGGCAGCGCGTCGCGCAGCGCGGTGGCCAGCGCGATCATCCCCGCCTCCAGCCCGCGGACGAACTGCCGGACGGCCAGCCCGTACTCGGCGGTGGACATCGTCGCCGACCGGTTGGTGCCCGACAGCTCGCCCAGCCTGGCCAGCGGCAGACGCGACACCCGGGTGCCGAGCACCGGACGGCCCACGATGCCGTGCCTGGGCCCCTTGGGCGAGCCCGGCAGCAGCGTGCCCTGCCGGACCCGGCACAGGTAGTGCCACCGGCCGACCGGACGGCCGCCCTCCAGCCGCACCGCGAACAGGTCGACCGCGCCCTCCTCCACCAGCAGCACCTCGCGCACGCCCGACAACACGAACAGGTTCTCCGCCGAGTAGTCCACCGGCGTGGCGGCGTCGGTGAAGAACGGGGAGAAACCGGCCACCTTCAGCACTGCGTCATCCTCCGTGTCGTCTGCCGTGTCGTCATCCGCCGTCGCCGTTCTTGCGCAAGCTCCTGAGCAGCTCGGCGTAGTGGCCGTCGAGCGCCAGCAGCTCGGCGTGCCTGCCGCGTTCGACCACCTCGCCGCGGTCGAGCACGATGATCTCGTCGGCGTCGCGCACGGTGGACAGCCGGTGCGCGATGATCAGACAGCCGCAGCCGCGCCGGCGCAGGTTGTCGGCGATGGTCCGCTCGGTCTCCGGGTCCAGGGCGCTGGTCGCCTCGTCCAGGATCAGCAGCGTGGGCTGGATCGACAGGGCGCGCGCCAGCTCCAGCCGCTGCCGCTGGCCGCCGCTGAGGTTCCTGCCGCCCTCCAGCACCCGGCTGTTGAGGCCGCCGGGCCGGGCCGCGATCAGGTCGAACAGCGCCGCGTCGCGCAGCGCCGAGACCGCCACCTCGTCGGGCACGTCGTCGCTCCACAACGTCAGGTTGTCGCGCACGGTGCCCTCGAACAGGGTGATGTCCTGGTCCACGTAGGCGACGGAGGAGGCCACGACGGCCCGCGGCAGGTCGTCGCGCGGCCGGTCGTCCAGCAGCACCTGGCCGGAGGTCGGCGCGTACAGGCCGGCGGCCAGCTTGCCGGCGGTGGACTTGCCGCTGCCGGAGTTGCCGACGATCGCCACCCGGCGGCCCGGCACCACGGTGAACGACAGGTCCCTGATGACGGGGGCGGCGAGCGCGTTGTAGCCGAAGGTCACGTCGGCGAACTCCAGCCGCCCGTCCAGGCGCCCGCCCGGGTCGGCCTGCTCCCCGCCGGCGGCAGCCCGCTCGAACGTCCTGGCCATCGGGTACTTCTCGACGTCGTACAGGCGGCAGATGTCGGCCGAGATGTCCTGCAGCTGGCCGCCCAGGTTGGTGAGCTGGGTGACCGGCCTGGACAGGGCGTTGAGCAGCGTCTGGAACGCCACCAGCATGCCGACGCTGATCACCCCGTCCACCACCCGCAGGCCGCCGATCAGCAGGATCAGCCCGCTGTTGATCCCGGCCAGCAGCGGCGGCACGACGGTCAGCGTCGCCGTGGCCACGCCCAGCCGCTGCTTGGCGGTGACCGCCTTGGCCAGGAACCCGGCCCAGCGCTGGAACGCCGTCGGCTCGGCGCCCGTCGCCTTGACGGTCTCCACGAGCTGCAGCGTGTTGAACGTGGTGGAGGTCAGGTTCCCCAGGTCGGCGCGCAGCGCCGCCACCGCGTCCGTCCGTGCCCGCGACACCTGGCGCAGGACCAGGATGTTCAGCAGCGCCATCGACACCCCGACCAGCCCGAGCAGCACGTCGTAGCGGATGAGCACGGCCGCGTAGAACAGCACCAGGACGAGGTTCACCAGCGTGACGGCCAGGTCCCGGGACAGGATCTCGGCCACGCCGTCGTTGGCCTGCACCCGCTTGGCCACCTCGGCCGGACGGCGCTGGAGGAAGAACTCCACCGGCAGCCGCAGCAGATGGCGGAAGAACCGGGCCGAGCTGACCAGGCCGAGCCGGATCTCCAGCCGCAGCAGGTAGTGCCGCTGCACCGAGGTCAGCACGAACACCACGACCGCGGTGACCCCCATCGCGAACAGCAGCGGCATCAGGTAGCCCGGGTCGCGCCCGGTCAGGATCCGGTCGATGAACACCCGGCTGAACGCCGGCCCGATGATGCCCGGCACGACCAGCAGCAGGCTGGCCAGCAGCACCAGCGGGAGCGCGCGGCCCGACGGCATCCGCCGCGCCAGCAGGGCCTGCCCGACCCGGGTGGGCCGGCCGCCGGGCCGGAAGTCCGGCCCCGGCTCGAACGTCAGGACCACGCCGGTGAAGCCGGAGTCGAAGTCGTCCCAGTCGATCATCCGGGGGCCGCCCGCCGGGTCGTTGACCGCGACGGCCTTCCTGCCGAACCGGCTGCGCACCCCCTCCAGGACCATGAAGTGCTGGAACGCCCAGAACACGATGGCCGGCTCGGCCAGCGAGCGCAGGTCCTCGGCCTCCATCTGGAAGCCCCTGGCGATCAGCCCGTAGCGGCGGGCGGCGGCCACCACGCTGGAGGCCTTGGCGCCGTCGCGGGAGACGCCGCAGGCCGAGCGGAGCTCCTCCAGCGGCACGAACTTGCCGTGGTAGCCGAGGATCATCGCCAGCGAGGCGGCCCCGCACTCCACGGCCTCCATCTGGATCACCGTCGGCGTGCGCCGCCGCCACCTCCACCGTCGCCGCCGCCGTACGGGGGCCGCCGGGGGAGCGGGCGCGGCGGGCTGCCCGGGGGCCTGGTCCGCATGCCCCTGCTCGGGGACGCCGGTGGTGGTCACACGTCCCTCCCGGGGGCGCTGGTCGTGGTCACGCATCCCTCCTTCGGCCGGGCGGCGGGGGCGTTCACGCGGCCCACCTCAGCGCCCGAGCAGCAGGTCGAACAGCGTCTGGCTGCCCAGCCCGATCGCGCCGCTGACCGAGACCTGCGACTGCAGGCCCACCGGCGGCCCCTGTTTGGTCGACCAGGCGTAGCCGGACGGCGTGCCGGCGTCGCGCACCAGGTCCACGATCACCAGCCTGGACGGCGTGTTCCGCAGGTAGCCGCGCGCCGGGTCCGCGCCGCCCACCAGGTCGGCGGCCTGCTCGGTCATGACGGGGTAGGCGCTGACCGACGCGACCCGGCCGCGCAGCAGCCCGTACGCGCCGGGCGGCGCCGAGGAGACCGCCAGATCGACCGGTTTGCCGGGCACCACGCCCATCGCCCGGTCGACCGGCACGAACAACATCGCCACCAGCCGGTCGCCCGGCGCGTCCGTACGCTCGACGAGCAGCAGCTCCTCGCCCTCCCTGACCACGTGTCCGGGCACGGCGGAACCGGCGACCACCCGCCCGCCGAACGGGCTGCGCACCACCTGCTCCGACCCGCCGTCGGCGGCGATGACCGCCACCGCCTGCCCCTCCCGCACCGCCTCGGCCGGCTGGACGAGCATCGAGCGCACCGTCCCGCCGTACGGGCTCTGCAGCCGCGCCGTGCCGCCGGGATGGGTCAGCAGCCCCACCGCGGGCACCGTGACCGGCAGCCGCCCGGCGAAGAACCACACCCCCGCGGCCACCACGATGATCAGCACCACGAACGTGGCGATCCACCCGCGCGGGGAGGCCAGCAGCGTCGGCGAGTCCAGCTCGTCGGGCTCCCGCATGCGCTGCAACGCCTTGAACCGGAACTTCATCACGCCGTCCCCTGGAAGCGGCCGCCCGGCCGCCGTCGTGCCGTCATGGGCCCATCACCGCCGGCTGCCGACGATCAGCTCGCCGACGCTGCCCTCGGTCAGGTAGTCGAGGCCGCTGGCCAGCGCGAAGTCGGCGGCGTCCCCGCCGCCCAGCGCGCACACGGCCAGGTCCATGGCCGTGCCGGCCAGGTAGAGCGTCTGGTAGAGCACGCCCACGTGCTTGAGGACCAGCGAGTAGCCGATCGTCTCGTACTTCCACATCACCCGGCCGAAGCGGGCGGTGACGGTCAGCACCACCTGCGGGTCGCCGGTGAGCTGGGCCGCCGATCTGGCCCGCTCGACCAGCGCCCGCACGGCGGGCGTGGGCGGCGAGACCAGTTCCAGGGCGTGCCCGGCGGTGTCGTAGTGCCACAGCCCCGGCTCGGCGCCCTGGCAGGACACGATCAGCGGATAGACCTCCAGCTCGTGCACCGAGCCGCCGGAGGGGTAGGGCCGGTCGGCCAGCTCCTGGCCGTCCGGCGAGGTGAACACGGCCCGCCGCCGCATCGTCCGGTAGAGCAGCTCGCCGAGCTGGGCCAGCGTGATGGGCGCGGCCGGGTCGTGCTCGCGCAGGGAGCGGCGGCGTTCCAGCGTGTCGGTCAGGCTGGGGTCGGTCTTGGCCAGCAGCTCCAGGTCGGGGCGGGGCAGCTCGATCCGCTCGCCGGTGAACGGCGGGGGATCGGCGGGCACCGGCTCGAAGCGGGAGGTGAAGGCGTACGTGCCGCCGTAGCGGCCGGTCCAGCGGGGGCCGCGGCTGTGGGCGTGCAGCCACAGGTCGCGCGGGTGCCACTGGGCCTGGCGCAGGTCGTCGTCCTCGGGGCCGGTGGCCAGCACGCCCGCCGCCGCCAGGAACCGCAGCACCTGCCCCGGCGCGGGAATCCGGGCCAGTTCCGCCGGGGTGGTCCAGGACGCCAGCGCGCCGAGCAGCCCGCAGGCGGCCGGCGACAGCTCGACCACCGCCGGGCTGCGCGGCGAGCGCACGGTCAGCACGCCCTCCCCGGCGGTGACGACGGCGAAGCGCGACAGCCTGATCGGCGTGTCCGCCGCCGGCGCTGGCGCGGGCTCCACGCTCCCGGCGCCGACCGGGCGCAGCCGGGCCCCCGCCGCGGCGTACTCCAGCAGGCCGGCTCTGGACAGGCGGCGTACCAGCAGGTTCCAGCGCAGCAGCCCGGCCTCGCCCACCGTCGCCGCCAGCGCGGTCTCGCCCGCGTCGCCGCCGGCCAGGATCCGCAGGGCGGCCGTCGTCCCGGCGTCGAGCCCGCGCAGGCCGAGCGAGCCGGCCGGCGCGGAGATGCGCACCTGCCCGTCCGCCTCGGTCAGCTCCGCGTCCCGCCGCAGCCGCAGCTTGGTCTCGTCCATGGCCCGCTCCTCTCCGTCACGCGGGGGCCTCGCGAACCGGTCAGAAGAAGACGCTGGTCGGGTTGAGCTCGTCCTCGGCGCGGGGTTCGGGGATCCAGCCGAGCGAGACCGGCACGTCGTACAGCCGGCCGGGGCCGAGCCGCCGCCAGAAGTGCCGCATGCCGGGCGCGATCACCCGGACCACGCTGAGCTCCAGATCCGGGCGGCTCTGGTCGAGCGCGATGACCTCGATCCCGGCCGCGGCGGCCCTGGCCACGCAGGTCTGCACGTCACCGGCCAGGTCGCCGCCGTCCGAGCGGGCGTAGTCGGCCAGGGTGCGGGGACGCGCGGCGGGGTCGGGCACCAGCCACGGCTCGTCGGCCAGCTTGGTCTCCTTCCACCAGGCCAGCGTGGCGACGTCGTCGTCCAGGTAGAGCGTCTCGCCGTGCTCGTCGCGCCGCTCCACCGAGGGCAGGAACTGGTTGACCTCGGTCAGCGTCCTGATGGCGGCGATCCGCGGGTCGAGGTGCGCGCCGAACCCGACGATGACGTCCTCCACCGGGTGCCCCAGCCGGTGGGAGACCCCGACGAACGCCGGGATGCCGAGGTCGGTCGTGATGTCGAGCAGCCACAGGTCGCGGTCCATGCCGCGGTAGAACTCGCGCACGGTGTCGACGTACGGGTCGCGCAGCGAGTCCAGGTCGAAGGCCGGCCGCCGGGCCCGGTTGTACCACCACAGGGCCACCGCGTCGCGCTCGACCAGCTCGCAGAAGCCCTGCAGGACGGCCTCCTCGATCGAGTTGCCCGAGGCGTTGCCGTTGGAGTCGCCCACGCAGTAGAAGTGGCGCTCCAGGTCGGGGTGGCCGTACCAGGCGTAGCCGGAGGGCACCAGCCGCTCCCGCTCCTCGGTCAGCGACCAGGCGGGCGACCAGTCGACCGGCAGGTCCGTACGGAACCGCTCGGGCACCAGGTGCAGCCGGTGCGCGGGGTCCTTGTTCCACTCCTCGCGGCCGGCGTACTGGGCGTCGGAGAAGTGCAGCAGCGACTCCGGGTGGACGGCCACCGCCGGGTCGAGGTCGGCGTAGGCGGCCTCGGTGACCGGCTCCTCGCCGCGCCAGACCCCCGAGTAGCGCTCGATGGCCTCGCACAGGGCGCTCACCCTGGCCTGCACCTCGGTCCGGCCCTTGCCGCCGCTCTGCCCCCGCAGGTTGCGCCGCAGCAGGTCCATGTTGTCGCCGATCATGGCGAAGTTGTGGCCGGCGGTGAAGCTGTAGGTGACGCCGTTGTCCTGCTCGGCGAAGGTGTGCAGCCGGGTGACCGCGCCGATCAGCGGGCTGATGTGCTTCTCCAGCCGGGCGTACGTACGCGCGGGCGGCTCGATGCGGTAGCCGCCGTCGGTGACGTGCCGGGCGCTGCGCGCCGACAGCGCGACCTTGGGGCTGCGCTGGCTGATCAGCGTGGGATCGCCGCAGGCCGGGCACTGCGGCAGCCGGACCAGGGTGTGCTCCATGACGCCGAGCGTGCGCAGGTCCACGGTGGTCATCCGGCCCTCCAGCCGCGAGGAGGCCGCCCCCGCGGCGATCCGCGCCAGCTCCACGGCCAGCAGCCCGCCCGCCACGGCCGGACCGGCGGGCGCCGACTCCCGCGCCGGGTGGAAGGGCACCCCGCCGCCGCGCTTGCCCGCCAGGTACCGCTCGACCTGCCGGTTCCCGGCCAGCCGCTGCGCCAGGCAGGCCCAGCAGCCGGTACGTCCCGGCCGGAGCACCGGGCCGACCCACAGCGTGATCCCGCCGGGTTTCACCAGCGCCCACGGGTGCCCGGCGGCCAGGTAGGCGGCGTTGAGCCGGTCGAGCGCCGGGTCGAGGTAGTCGCCGGCCACCACGACCGACATCGTCCCCCCGGGCTCGGCGGCCGCCTCCTCCACGCTCGCCGTACGCATACGTAATCCGTGCTCGCGCAGCACCGGGAGCAGCGGCGCGGCGTCGGCCCCCGCGCAGGCCACGACGGTGAATTCGGCCCGGGAGAGCGCGTCGTGGGCGTGCACCGGGTCAATTCCCTGCGCGTCCCAGAATGCCAGCGTGCTGTCCGGCCAATCGGGGCGGCCATTGGCGAGATGGCCGAATGCGGCGAATTTGCGAATGGCGATGAGCGTCTGCGGCAGCGGCACTTCGTCGCTCAGCGCGCTCGCGATCTCCGCGACGGTACGCCGTCCGTCCAGGTAGGGAAGGAGTTTCCCGGCCCCCGCCGACTGGACGAGGTAGTGCTGCCCCTCGGCCAGGAGAAACACCTTCGACCCGTCGATCACCTGGGGTGTGAAGTGCGCCTTGAGACGTGGGCGGTCCATGACCCTCCCCGTATCGGGTCCATATCGGTTGATCGCAGAGTCGCATCGGGCCGGATCCGGTGTAAAGACGTAATTCCGGCGTACGCATTTCACCGGTACGACGGGGGAAAATACGTATTGGTCCGTCGGGAATGCGCATGCGCCCCGGTGTGGGCCGGCTGTTGAACCTGGTGCCAATAGTCCGGATTAGTCGGATTCGTGCGCCCAGGTATTGACAGCCCGCCCGCCTGAGGCGGCATGATCCTGGTGGACAGTTTCAGGGGGGCCGAACTGTGGGGAGTGGCGATGTCTTCGGGACAGCCGCTGCTACACCGTGACGTCGAGACCGCCGCGATGCGGGAGGCGCTGTCGAGGGTCCGTGCCGGCGGCCCCTCCGTCCTGCTGATCCAGGGGTCCCGGGGCATGGGCAAGACGACGTTGCTCAACGCCGCGCTGGCGGCCAGGGGCGAGGCGGGGGCGCTGCTGCTGATGGCGCGGGGCCACCCCACCGAGCGCGACCACCCGTTCGGCGTCGTCCGTCAGCTCTTCGAACCGCTGATGACCGCCGGGCGCGCGCCGCCGTCCGGCGGGGGCTCCGTCGTCGGGCCCGACCTGGGCGGCGGCCTCGACCGGGGCCATCCCGTCACCCCCGACCTGCTGCACGGCCTCTACCGGGCCACTCGGTCCTTCACCGGCGACCGGCCGCTGATCATCGCCGTCGACGACGTGCACCACACCGATCCGCAGTCCTCCCAGTGGTGCTCCTACATCGCCCGGCGGCTCGACGGCCTGCCCATCGCGATGATCCTCACCACCGCCGACACCGCCGCCGACTCCGGCGGCCCCGACGACCTGGTCAGGGACCTGGCGGCGCTGCCGTACACGCGGCTGCTGCGGCCCGCGCCCCTGTGCGCCCAATGCGCCGCCCGGCTCATGGAGTCCGTGCTCGGCGCCGGGAAGGAGACCGGGGACGAGATCGGCGAGGAGGTCGCCGCCGCCTGCCACCGGCTCACCCAGGGCAACCCGCTGCTGCTGCGGGAACTGGCCGGGCGGCTCGGCCGGTCCGGCGTGCGACCGGTGAGCGCCGAGCTGCCCCGGGTGCTGGAGATCGGCGCGCTGGCGCTGACCGAGACCGCGCTCGGCTGGTTGTCCGGCAGCGGCTCCGGCGTGGACGCCGCGGGCGTCGACCTGCTGCGCAGCCTGGCCATCGTCGCGCCGGAGGACGGCATGGAGGTCGCCTCCATGATCGCCGGGCACGGCCAGGACACCGCCAGGGCGGCGGGGGAGGCGCTGCGCCGCGCCGGGCTGGTCACCGGCACGCCGCCCGACCGCTTCGCCCATCCGCGCATCCAGCAGGCCGTGCTGGCCGGGATGGACCCGGGCGAGCGCGACCGGCTGCACCGCCGTACCGCGTCGCTGCTGTACCGGCTGGGCGCGCCGCTGCGCCGCTCGGCCCGCCACCTGATGTCGGCCGGCCCGACCGGCGACCCGCTCACCGTCACCGTGCTGCGCGAGGCCGCCGGCGAGGCCGCCGCCAGGCACTCGTGGGAGGACGCGACCGGCTACCTGCACCGCGCCCTGGCCGAGACCGACGACCAGGACACCGTGCTGGAGGTCACCGCCGAGCTGGGCGCCGTGGAGAAGCACCGCGACCTGCCCGCCTGCCTGCGCCACCTGCGCACCGCCTACGGCCGGGTCAGGATGGCCCCGCACGCCCTGATGTCGCTGGCGCCGTTCGCCGACATCTTGGTCACCGCGAACTCCGCCGAGGCCGCCGAGGTCTTCGCCGGCGCGGCCGAGAGCGCCGCCGCCGTCCCCCAGTTCGGCGGCGCGGACCTGCTGCTCGTGTTCGCCGCCCAGGCGCTGCTGTGGGGCCGCTCGGCCGGACGGCTCGGCCTGCGCCGGCTCGGACGCTCCCTCGGCACGCTGGTCAATCCGGCGGCCAGGGAGTTCCTCAGCGTGCTGGCCCTGGCCACCGGCGCGCGGGGCCGCAGCCTGCCGCGCACGCTCGCCCAGACCCGGCGCTGCCTCGACGGCCAGGGCCCGGTGCCGGCGGCCGCCGTGCTGCCGCTGGTGTGGGGCGACCGCCTCGACGAGGCCTCCTACTGGGCCGAACGCCTGGTCAGCGAGACCCAGGAGGCCGGCTCCGGCACCGGCCTGGCGCTGGCGCTGCTGACCAGGGCCGAGGTGCGCTACCAGCTCGGCAGCCTGGAGGCCGGGCTGGCCGACGCCGAGGCCGCCGTCGTCAGCGCGCGCGAGTGCCAGGCCGAGGGCTTCCACGTGGCCGCCGCCGCCTGCGCCGCCCGGGTGCTGGTGGAGTTCGGCGACCTGGAGGCCGCGGAGTCGGCGCTGAAGTCCGTCGCCCCGTACGGCGACTGGCACCCGATGATCTCCGGACAGGCCCTCGACGCCCTGGGCCGCCTCCGGCTCGCCCAGGGCCGCCCGCGCGACGGCCTGCTCACCCTGCTGGAGTGCGGCCGCCGCCTGACCGCCGCCGGCATCACCAACCCCGCCTGCGTGCCCTGGGGCACGAACTCGATCCTGGCCTACGTCCTGTCCGGGGAGCGCACGGCGGCCCGCATGGTGGCCGAACGGGAGCTGGAGCTGGCCCGCGCCTGGGGCGCGCCCACCGTCGTCGCCCGCGCGCTCAGCGCGGGCAGCCTCGCCCACGAGGGACGGGTCCGGCTCGACATGCTGCACGAGGCCGTCGCCCTGCTGGGCAACCGGGGCGCCCGGCTCGAACACGCCAGGGCCCTGCTGCGCCTCGGCATCGCCCAGCGCCAGGCCGGCGACGACGGCAAGGCCCACGAGACGCTGGCCCTGGCGCTGCGGCTGGCCGCCGACTGCGGCGCGGGCCGCCTGGCCGCCCTGGCCGACAAGCACCGCGCCGCCACCGCCCCGGCCCGCGCCGCCGCCCTCGTCCCCGGCCAGGACGACCACGTGCTGACCGTCGGCGAACGCCGGGTCACCGACCTGGTGCTGCGCGGGATGAGCAACCTGGAGGTGGCCACGACACTGTCGATCAGCAAGCGCACGGTGGACACCCATCTGGCCCGCATCTACCGCAAGCTCGGCATCCACACCCGCGCCGAACTCGCCGTCATCCTCACCGGCCTGTCCGACGACGACCCGCCCGCCGGCGAACCCGTGCCCACCGGCCCCCACGAATACCTGTGACCCGGGCCGCGCTCTTCCAAGAGATCAACCAGCTCGTCACCCACGACGAACGCCAACCGATGGTCCCCTCGCCGTGCTCCCTCAGCCGAGCCGGTACAGTTCAGCGCCGCCCTCGCCGGACGTGCCGCCGTACGTGCTCGCGGGAACCCTCGTGCCGTTCTTCCGCACCCATGAGGCGATGGCGGGGTCGCCGCTCATCGGGCCGCTCTGACCCGACCCGTTGATCACGATGTGGCGCAGTTCGCCGCTGCGGACGTACTCCTGCAGCCTGGCCACCGTCATCGCCGGGTCCTGCCCGGTGAAGCCGCCCATCGCGATCACCGGCTCGCCGGTCGACAGGATGATCGACGACGCCTGCTGGGCACTGACCACGGCGACCAGCCAGCGCGCACCGCCCCGGTTCTTGAGCAGGTAGCCGACCATGTCGTCGCTCAACTCACCGGCCGGCCCGCCGACCACCAGCATGCCGCCCCGCCCCTGGGGCGGCGCTTGACCGTTCCCGGCCTGACCGTTGTGGGCCTGCGCCGCGTACGGCCCCGCCAGCGCGTTGCCGCTGGTGCTGCCGCCGCCGAACGCGGTCACCGCCGCGTACGCCCCCGGACCTGCCAGGGCCGCGACCAGCGTGAACGTCATCGACGCGACGACGACGCCGTGGCCCGGCGCCCACGACAGCCGCGCGGCCACCAGCGCGAGTACCGCCAGCACGGTCGCCGCCACGATCACCCAGCGCAGCCATGGATTCCAGTCGGGCGTCCGGTCCAGCAGCGCGAACGACCACGCCCCCGTGACCGCGACGCCCACGGGCAGCACCCACGACCACCGGACCGGCCCCCGGTACGCGTCGTACAACAACACCCCGCCCACTCCGGCCAGTGCGGCGATCGCGGGGGCCAGCGACGTGGTGTAGTACGGATGGAACACGCCCTTCGCGAAGCTGAACGCCGCGCAGTACATCGCCAGCCAGCCGCCCCACAGCACCAGCCCAGCCCGTGCCAGGTCGGTGCGCGACCGCTTCCACAGCAGCACGACCCCCGCGATCAGCGCGAGCATCGCGAACGGCAGCAGCCAGGAGATCTGACCGCCGACCATGTCGTTGAACATCCGTCCCGCGCCCGCGGCGCCGCCGAACCCCCCGCCGCCCCGGCCGCCGCCGGGCGTCTCCATGCCGAAGATCCGGCCCAGGCCGTTGAAGCCGACGACGAGGTCACGCACGGTGCCGTCGGTGCTGCCTCCGATGAACGGGCGACTCCCAGACGGGGTCAGGTCGACCACCACCATCCACCAGGAACTCGACACCACCAGCACCGCACCCGCCGCCAGCAGGTGCCCCACCCGGCGCAGCACGCCCGGCCTGGCCGCCACCAGGTAGGCCAGCGCCAGCGCCGGGACGACCACGAACGCCTGCAGCATCTTGGTGTTGAACCCGCACCCCACGAACGCGGCCGAGGCCAGCAGCCAGCGCAGGCGTCCCGACTCGATCGCGCGCTGACCCGACCACGCGGCCAGCACCAGCCACAGCACCAGCAGCGTGTCGGGATTGTTGTCGCGGTTGATGGCCACCGTGATCGGGGTCAGCGCCAGCACCCCGGCAGCGATCAGCGCCGCCGGAAACCCGGCCGCGCGCCGTACCGTGGCGTGCAGCACCGCGACGGCGGCCACCCCGGCCAGCACCTGCGGCAACATCAGGCTCCACGTCCCGAACCCCAGGACGCGGGCGAGCAGCCCCATCGCCCACAGCGCCATCGGAGGCTTGTCCACGGTGATGAACGACTCGGAGTCCAGGGCCCCGAAGAAGAACGCCTTCCAGCTCGCGGTGCCGCTCTTGACCGCCGCCGAGTAGTAGGAGTTGGCATAGCCAGCCGACCACAGGTTCCACGCGTACAGCACGAAAGCCGCCAACAGCACGCCCCAGAGCGCCGGACGCGACCAGCGCGGATCTTCAGGCCCGCCCAGGGCCAGCCGGCGCAGCCACCCCGATCCGGCACGGCCGGCCGCGGCCGACCGGCGCCCGAGGCGCCGTGGATGGAAGATCCAGGTGCGCATCAGAAGGAACCGAACCAGCGTCGCGACCCCGTTGGCGGTCACCAGCGCGGCGAGCTCGACGGCCCGTGGCGGCTCGGGCGCCAGTGCGTGCAGCAGGGCCAGGCCGCCGGTGCTCAGCGCCAGTCCGAGCAGGAACGCCAGACCGCCCTCCAGCTGCTGCCTGAGCGCCCGTTCCCGGCCCGTCACCCCGAAGGTGAACCGGCGGTTGGCGGCGGTGTTGCCGACAGTGGTGATCAACAGCGAGACCGCGTTCGCCCACAGCGGCCCCGTCACCATGCGCAGCAGCACGAACAGCACCAGCTGAGCGATCGTGCTGAACACCCCGATGATCGCGAAAGCCGGCAGCTGCCGGGCCATCCCCGCCGGCAGCCGCGGCCGCGGCCGGCTCTCCACCGGGGCGTCGAACGCGCCCGTCAGCATGCGCCGCGCCACCCGGGCCATGCCCTTCACGTCATCCAGCGCGGTTCGCAGGACGTCCACGCGGCTGTCGGGGTCGTCGACCCAGTCCACCGGCACCTCGTGGATGCGCAGCCCGTTGCGCTCGGCCAGCAGCAGCAACTCGGTGTCGAAGAACCACTTCTCATCGTGCACCGACGGCAGCAACGCCCTGGCGATCACGGTCCGCGCCGCCTTGAAACCACACTGGGCGTCGGTGAAGCGGGCCGCCAGCGTCGTGCGTAACAACACGTTGTAACCCCGGGAGATCAGCTCCCGTTTCGGGCCGCGCACCACCGCCGACCCGCGCGTCAGCCGCGTCCCGATGGCCAGATCGCTGTGTCCGGAGATCAGCGGCGCCACCAGCGGAAAGAACGCGTCCAGGTCGGTGGACAGATCCACGTCCATGTAGGCGACCACGTCGGCGTCGCTGTGGCTCCACACATGCCGCAGCGCCCGTCCCCGGCCCTTCTGCTCCAGCCGTACTGCCCGGACCCCTTGCAGTTCGGTCTCCAGCTCCTGCGCGACCTGCCACGTTCCGTCGACGCTGGCGTTGTCGGCGATCGTGATCCGAAACCGGTAGGGGAACGTCTCCTCCAGATAGGTGTGCAGTCTGCGCACGCTGCCCGCCAGCACATGCTGCTCGTTGTAGACCGGAATGGCGATCTCCACCATGCGATCCATGACCAACTCCTCGCTCGTTCGAAAGGCATGTCAAAGGCGTGGCCGCGGTGTCGATCACCTGGCGGCGACGTCCGCCGCGCCGAGCCGGGATGCACACGGACCCGGGGCAGGTAACGCCGTGTTCCCTCAGCGTCTCGAACCAGCTCAGCCACCCCCGCCGCCGCCAGGCGTGCCGCCGGTGACAGCCTGTACCTCCCGCCCGGTCAGCTCCTGCAACGTCCCGCCGTCGGTGTTGCTGAGGATGACACCGACCCAGCCGGTGTACGGGTAGATGTTCCAGCTGGCGCCGACGCCGGGGTTGGCGCCGGCGCGCCCGTGCACCCACTGACCGCTGACGATGCGGACCGCCATGTGGTAGGCCCCGAACGACTGCGGCCCGTGGGGGAACTTGGCCGCGGTGAGCACCTCGGCGTAGGGCCGTTCCAGCACCGTGCCGTCGCTCAGGGCGTGCGCGAACCGGACCAGATCCGGTGCGGTGGCGAAGCCCCCGTCCCCGGGGACGTCGATGAAGCCGCGGCCCGGGTTCTTGCCCGGCGTGGACTGGTTCGAGCTGCTCTTGCCCAGGTTGCGGACGGCGTCCACCACACTGCCGTCGGCCAGCCTCATGTGAGGGTGCGCGATGTGCGCGTTGGCGAGCCACTCCCGCCTGGTGTGGAACGCCGAGCCGGTCATGCCGCAGCGCTTGAAGATGTTCTCCTCGACGTAGTCCCAGTACGTCCTGCCGGTCACCGCCTCCACGATCAGCGCCGGGATGACGACGTCGGCGCCGGCGTGGTCGGTGGGGGTGCCGGGGGCGGCCACCAGCTTCGCCTTCCGGGCCCACCGCTCGTAGAACTCGTGCACCTCCTCCCGGCTCCGGAAGATGCGCTGCGGGTCCTCCTCCGGGGTGCTCAGCCCGGAGGTGCCGGAGAGCAGGTGGTGGACGGTCACCTGCTCGGCGACGTCCTTGGCGTAGCCCGTCAGGTGGGTGCCCACCGTGTCCGACAGCTTCACCTTGCCCTGCTGCACCAGCTGCAGGACGGCCACCGCGCCGAACGGCTTGCCCGCCGAACTGAGGCTGAACGCGATGCCCTCGTGATTGCGGATCCCCTTCTCCTTGTCCGCCATGCCGTAGCTGCGGGACAGCACCGTCCGGCCGCGGTGCGACAGCAGCACCACGCCGGAGAACCTGCCCTCCGCGGCCAGCTTCGCCACGTACCGGTCGTAGGCTCCGCCGGGACGGGTGTCCGGCGGGATGCCGGGGCCGGTCGTGGCCGGACGGTGCTGCCGGTTGCCGGGCCGGCCGCCCACCAGTGGCGCGCCGGCCGCCACCACGCCGGCCGCCGCGAGCCCGCTCCACCCGAGCAGCCGCCGCCGGCCGACGCCACCTGCAGAGTCCATGATCACGGTCCTTTCCTGACGACGAACCGACCGCTGCAGGTCTGACCGCGACCGCCGTCGGCAGCCGACCACCACCATGGGGTCGGTGCCTCTACTGAAGAGGGAGGACTGTTGTGGTGGCGTATGCGCTTCTCGATACGCCCGAGATACACCGAACCTCCGGCATCAGGGCACTGGCGCAGACCGCGCGACAGCCCGGGGGTGTGGCCGGTGGCCCTGGCAGGCCAGCGAACATGGCGGGGAGACCTCACCGGTGCAGAACTGGTCCCTGATCGACCGCGGGGTGGGCGCGGCCCGGGGCCGGATACGTGGCGGTACGCGGTGACGTGGCGGCTCCGTACCGGCAGCCTGTGGGACGGGACCCACCGGACGAGTACGAGCCGCCGGCCAGCCGGGAGATCCGAACTCCGGACGAGCCTCGGGGCCGGCCGTTCGATGGGCGACCGGCTGGGGATGAGCGTCTGGCGGGCTCTGCCCGGAAAAGCGGGGCCCCGGCCCGCGAAGCGAAGAAGCCCCAGCCGTCCGGCGTTTGCCGTTCGCTGGGGCTTGACCGCTGTCCGGACCGGACCGAAACCCGGTCTGACTTCCGAAGAGCGTGGGTGGACGATACTGGGATTGAACCAGTGACCTCTTCCGTGTCAGGGAAGCGCTCTCCCGCTGAGCTAATCGTCCTTGTTGAGTTGTCACTCAGAGCGGAAGACGGGATTCGAACCCGCGACCCTCACCTTGGCAAGGTGATGCTCTACCACTGAGCCACTTCCGCATGGCGCACTTAACTTTACCGGACCCAGGAGAGTCCGTTGTACCACCGAGGTGGAGACGGGATTTGAACCCGTGTAGACGGCTTTGCAGGCCGCTGCCTCGCCTCTCGGCCACTCCACCAGGAGTTTGACTCCGAGCGGAAGACGGGATTCGAACCCGCGACCCTCACCTTGGCAAGGTGATGCTCTACCACTGAGCCACTTCCGCGTGAATCCCCCGCGAACTCGCGGGGCCACGGGAAAACCATATCGTCTTCGCGGAGTGCCCGTGCGCAGCCCGAGCCCCGTGGGGCGAAATTCAGCGGATGACGCGCACATCCTTGGCCTGGACGAACATGACACGATGCCCGAGCTGGATCTGGTGGTACCGGACGGACCCCGTGACCCGCACGTGCCTGGCCGGGTTGAAGGCGCCGGCCGAGTAGAAGGAGCCGGTGACCGTGCCGCCCAGCGAGTACGACTGCCCCGGCCCGATCCGGTACTGCAACGGCGTCAACGGCTGGACCCCGCCGCCGTGGTACGCCGACCGCTCCGGGTAGGCGCGGCCGTACACCTTGGTGCCCGCGGCCAGCGGCGTGACCAGCGGGCCCTTCGCCGGCACGGCCGTGGGGGCGGAGGACGGGTTGAGGAACCAGGCCCGCTGCCCCAGGTACCAGATCGCCGTCCAGTCGCCCTGCTGTCCGGCCACCGCGAACCGCTGCCCGGTCGAGGCGCGGGCGCTGTGGTCATAGACGCTGTACGTGCTCGGCTTCCCGGGGTGCTTGCCGGCGTCGGAGACCAGCGGGGCGTTCTCGCTCGGCCGGGTGTGCAGCCACACGCTGGCCGCGCCGTGCTCCGGGCACCGGCGGCCGGGCTTGGTGCTGGCGCAGCCGGTGTAGTACGCCCGGTTGTCGTCGTAGGACGGCCGGATGATCACCGACGTGCCCGTCCCGTCGCCCTCGCCCTTGAACGGGTGGTTCATCAGCTCGAAGTAGTGGGCCCAGTCCCAGTAGGGACCGGGGTCCTCGTGCATGCCGGCGACCGCCTGCGCCGTGGCGCCCGGCACGTTGTCGTGGCCGAGGATGTGGGCGCGGTCGAGCGGGATGCCGTACCGGCCGGCGAGGTAGCGCACCAGCCGGGCCGACGAGCGGTACATCGCCTCGGTGTACCAGGCGCCCCTGGCCAGGTAGCCCTCGTGCTCGATGCCGATCGAGCGGGCGTTGAAGTCCCAGTTGCCGGCGTGCCAGGCGATGTCCTTCGTCGGGACGTGCTGGGCGACGTGCCCGTCCCGGGAGCGGATCGTGTAGTGCCAGCTCACGTACTTCGGGTTGCCGATCATCGACGGGATGCCCTGGTAGCCGCCCTCGGTGTCGTGGATGACGATGTAGTCGATCTGGCGGCGGCCCTCGACCCGGTCGTGGTTGCCGTAGCCGCGGTCCTTCTTCCTGCCGTACCTCTTGTACGCGGCCGGCATCCACTCGCACCTGAGGCTGCGCGGGCACTCGGCGGACGAACCGGCGGCGGAGTCGGCGGCGGAGTCGGCGGCGGTCAGCGGCAGCTCGTCCTGCGCGGGCACGTCCCAGTCGGACTCGTCGGCCGACTCCGAGTCGTCGTCGCCCTCGGGCTCCATGTCGGAGAAGAAGAACGGGTCGTCGTCCTCGTCGGAGTCGTCGCCGGTCGCGCTCTTCGCCGGGGCCGCGGGCGGGCGCAGGCCGGGCACGGCGTCCAGCCGCACGTCGAAGCCGTCGTCCGTGCGCCGCGCGACGCCCTCGCGCAGCACCGCGAACACCTCGTCGGCGAACGACCGCGCGGCGAGCGGGTCGCGGGCGCCCGAGTAGCGGGCGACGGCCGCGTACCAGTCGGCCGGGTCGGGGCTGGGATGGCGCTGGTAGGAGGCGAGGAGGGCGGCGCCGCCCCTGATGTTGGCGCGCGGGTCCGCGCGCAGCGCCCGCGGCGCGACCCCGGCCAGCCGCCCGGCCAGCGCGAGCGTCGCGTCCAGCATGAGCCGCGCGTCCCGCTCGGAGATCGGGCAGAGGCGCAGCGCCGTGTCGCGCATCGCCTCCGTCCAGACGCCGCCCAGCCCGGCC